>JAIDJZ010000207.1 GCA_029051965.1 Paramuribaculum sp.
GAAGGATGTGGCGTGTGTTGATTCGGTCGCCGCGTTTCTCGATCAGCTGGATGATGTGGTAGCCATACTGGCTTTCAACAATTTTGGAGACTCGTTTGGGGTCGTTGAGGTTGAACGCAACGGCGGCATATTCGGGGTCGAGCTGCGCACGGCCGAGGAATCCGATCTCACCTCCGCGGACGGCGCTTTCCTTGTCTTCCGAGTAGAGGATTGCGAGCGACGAGAACTGGCTTTCGCCTTTATTGACTTTTTCGGCCATGTCGCGCAGGCGGGCTTTGACATCCTCGATTTCCTGACGGGGAATGACGGGGTTGAGGGTCAGGATCTGGACTTCGACCTGTGTCGGCACGAACGGCACTGAGTCGGCGGGCAGTTTGTCGAAGTAGCGTCGCACGTCGGAGGGGGTTGCCTTGACGTTTTTAGTGAGGTTGTTCTGCACCTGGCGGACTTTGTAGGAGTTACGGACCATGTCCATCATCGACTCGCGCATCTCGGGCATCGATTTGCGGAAGTACTGCTCCATTTTTTCTTTTGAGCCAAGCTGGGTGATGTAGAAGTTGAGTCGGGCGTCGACTTCTGCAACGACGCTTGAGTTAGGGACTTCGACTGTGTCGATCTCTGCCTGATGGAGATAGAGCTTTTCGATTGCCATCTGCTCGGGGATGATGCAGTAGGGGTCGCCTGGCAGAGAGACTTTCTCGTACTGGAGGTTGTTGTATTGTTCTTCGATTTCGGATTTCCAGATCGGCTGGTCTCCGACGACCCACGCTACTTCTTCAGCAACGTTGTTCTGGGCGTTAAGACAGAGAGTTACAGCGGAAAAGAGGACTGCAATGATGTATTTGTTGATTTTCACTCTTTGAAGAATTTTCGTTGTTACGGTTTTATTCGCCAAAATTAGTAATTTTTAATGACTTTGGACGTTTGGAAATGCTAAAATAGGCTAAGAAACTGTTTAAATTTAATTGCAAACTTGGTTGAGTGGATTTTTCAGTGCTTTCGTCGGGTTCTGAAAAATAACTGAAGCGGTGTGCCAGATTACTGTATTCTGACACACCGCTCGTGTTTTTTTTATGAATGTAGCCGGGGGCTACTCGAGTGCCTTGCGTATGGCTTTCCGGTCGATTTTGATTCGGTAGGTCTTGCGGAGGCGTTCGAGCCATTCGGATTCCAGTTGCTGCTGGAAGCCGAGGCTGACCTGGCCTTTGACATCGCGTGCGTCTTCGGGAGCGTCAATGACGCGGCCTGCATAGAGGCGGTGGAATTTCCATCGGTTTTTGATTTCTTTGGCCGGGGCGCCGAAGGCAAGGTTGTCGATCACGGGGTTGTCGCCTTTTCCGGCAAGTACGCGTTCGACTTTAACGTCTGTTCCGAAGCGTTTTCTGACATTGCGCGGGTTGGTGAGCTGTTCGATCGGGAGGGTTGACGATGTGAAATAGGCGAGGGCCACGTCGGCGAGCGAGTCGGTGGTTGCAGCGATGACATAGCCTTTGTAGTGGGGACGATCCCATGTGTAATCGCCGATGTGGGCTTCGTAGAATTTCTGGAGGCCTGTTGAGTCGGCATTTGCGCGGTCCCACACTTCTTTGTTGCTGATTTCGTAGAGCAGCATTCCGTCGCGATATTCGTTGAGCAGGTTGCGGTAGGCGGGCTGCGACTGAGGCAGTGATGCGATATATTGCTGTGTCGCTAGTTCGTTGATTTTGTTTTCAACCGCAAATCTCAGTGCGGATTCGGCAGCTTTGCCTGTGATTTCCGTGTCGGGACGCAGGGATTCAGCGATGTTCCCGAGGCTGATTTCATCTTTTCCGAGGCGGAATGCGGGCGTCGCTGATGCTTTCATCCGTTCGATTGCTTCAGCCGAGAGAGAGCCTGCGTCTTTAATGATGGCGAGCCCTTCGCTGATGGCGTTGTCGTTGGTTTTCAGGCCGGCTTTCGCTTTCCAGTCATTGATCGTACGCAGGACTGACATGGATGAGCGTTCGTCGGAGCGGATCCGGTCGGCGATTGCAGAGCGGATTGAGTCGAGCGGTTCGACGTTTTTGCGGTCTTCACAGAGGATAATGTGCCATCCGAACCTTGTCAGGACCGGGTCGGAGATCTGACCGGGCTGGAGTTGAAAGGCTGCGTCGTTGAATTCGGAGACCATCTGACCCGTTGTGAACCAGGGCAGGTCGCCGCCTGTCTTGCGTCCGCTGGGGTCGTCGGAGTTTTCCGAAGCGAGTGTCCTGAAGTCTGATCCTGTGCGGGCGAGGTTAAGGATTGAATCGATCGCGTTTTTCTGTGTGTCGCGGTTCAGACCCGACTGGTCGTCGACGCTCTTGAGTATGTGGCGGGTCTTTATCGATCCGGGGTGGTGTTTGCGGTCGTTGACTCTGACGATATGGAATCCATAGGTCGATTCTCCGATTTTTGAGATTTCGCCGACCGGAGTGTTGAATGCGAGGTCTTCGAAAATATAAGGCCATACACCTCCGACGATATATCCCATGTCACCTCCGCGTGCGGCGGTCATGCGGTCGACAGAATATTTTTCGGCAAGCTTCGCGAAATCGGCTCCGTCGAGCAGTGCGTCACGGATGCTGTCGGCAAGAGCCCGCTGGGCGGCGTGCGTTCTGTTTTTTTCGAGAGGGGAGAGCAGGATGTGGTCGACGAGCACCATTTCCTGCATGTGTTCGTAGGCGACGTTGACGAGCGAGTCATCGACGATGGCGGATCTCATGTAGGGTGCGGCCAGCTCGGCGGTGTATTTTTCCATGTCGCTGACATAGGATGCCGTAGTGTCCAGTCCGGCATCTTTGGCTGCCTGGACTTTCAGCTTGTAGTTGACAAACATTTCGATGTAGTCGTCGAGCGAGGTTTTGGACGCTTGCTGGTCATTGTTTTTCTTATAGAGGTATTCAAATTCGCTCAGTTGGACTTTCTGCGGTCCGACTGTCATGACTACCGGATCTTTTTTTGTCTGTTTGGCGGCAAAAGAGGCCGTGGCCAGAGTCAGAGCGGAAAGAGTCAGGGCTATGGATGATTTTTTCATCGTAAATATTAAAAACTTGAAGAAACTAAGTAACTCTCTTCTTTTAACGAAACGATATGGAGTTTTATTTTATCGGAAGGTAATCATTCTGCTGAAACTGTCGGACATTATTTTTCGGGAGTGTCGGCGGAAGGGGGAGGCAAAGCAAGGCGCTGTGTCAAAATTTTGAATTTTGACACAGCGCCTTTATTTTCTACCGGATGGTGAGGGTGCTGTCAGAATGGTTCAGACGGTAGAAGCATGAGGGTGAGGGTGATGGGAGTTGACTGTCGTCAATGACCGAACCCGAATCCCTCAGGCGACGACCCGGATGAGCCATTATGACACACCCTCTTGATATGGTTGATCTTTTTGTCTTAGTCTTACTGGTGAGAGGCGCTGTAGTTGGGAGCCTCAGCTGTGATTGCCACGTCGTGGGGATGGCTTTCGGCTACGCCGGCATTGGTGATGCGGGTGAATTTGGCGTCGTGGAGACGTTCGATAGTGGGAGCTCCGCAATAGCCCATACCGGCACGCAGGCCGCCCAGCATCTGATAGACAACTTCATAGAGGCTGCCTTTGTAGGGCACACGCGCAGCGATTCCTTCCGGCACGAGCTTCTTCACGTCGGTTTCGGCTGCCTGGAAATAGCGGTCTTTCGAGCCTTTTTCCATTGCTTCGAGCGATCCCATTCCGCGATAGGCTTTGTATTTACGTCCGTTGTAGATGATTGTGTCGCCGGGGGATTCTTCGACTCCGGCAAGCATTCCGCCGAGCATCACGCAGTAGGCACCGGCAGCGAGGGCTTTGACGATGTCGCCCGAGTAACGGATACCTCCGTCGGCGATCAGGGGAACGCCTGTTCCGCTGAGGGCTTTGGCGACGTCGTAGACAGCCGAGAGCTGAGGCACGCCTACGCCTGCGATCACACGGGTCGTACAGATCGAGCCGGGGCCGATGCCGACTTTTACTCCGTCGGCGCCGTTTTCAACGAGATAGCGTGCGGCGTCGCCGGTTGCGATGTTTCCGACAACAACGTCGATCTGGGGGTACTGTTCTTTTACGGCTTTGAGCACAGAGACAACTCCTTTGCTGTGGCCGTGGGCGGTGTCGATTACAATGGCGTCGACTCCGGCTTCGACAAGCGCTTTGACGCGTTCCATCGAATCACCTGTCACGCCGACACCTGCTGCGACACGGAGGCGTCCGCGGCTGTCTTTGCATGCGTGGGGTTTGTCTTTTGCTTTGGTGATATCCTTGTAGGTTACGAGTCCGACGAGACGTCCGTCGTTGTCGACAACGGGGAGTTTTTCGATTTTGTGGCGCTGCAGGATGTCTGCTGCTTCTTCGAGGTCGGTGCTCTGGGTTGTTGTTACGAGATCTTCCGTTGTCATGACTTCGTCAATGGCGCGGTTGAGGTCGCGTTCGAAGCGCAGGTCGCGGTTTGTCACGATTCCGACGAGACGGCGGTCGTCGTCAACAACCGGAATACCTCCGATGTGATATTCTTCCATCATTTTCAAGGCGTCGCGTACGGTCGATCCGCGTTTGATTGTGACAGGATCGTAGATCATGCCGTTTTCAGCGCGTTTGACGGCGTGGACCTGACGCGCCTGTTCCTCGATAGTCATGTTTTTATGGATCACACCGATACCGCCTTCGCGCGCTATCGCGATGGCAAGAGCCGCTTCGGTCACGGTGTCCATAGCGGCCGATACGAGCGGAACGTTGAGCGTGATGTTACGGGAAAATTTGGTCGTGAGGTTTACTTCGCGCGGGAGAACTTCGGAGTAAGCCGGAATCAGAAGGACGTCATCGAAGGTCAGACCGTCCATCTTTACTTTTTCTGCAATAAATGACATAACGAATTATTGATGATAGAGAATTGGGGCGTTACTTTTTTATTGCTTGCAAAGGTAGGCATTTTTTCTCAATAATAACTGATATTTTATGAGTCAGGCAAAACTTTTTTGAAAACTCCCCAATTATATTGGCATGCCGTGCCGGTTGATTTGGAAAGTCGGACTGAAAAATATTATCTTTGCAACCGTTAAGTAAGTGTTCAAATTTAATTTATACAATATGCGAGCTTATTTTTTAGCCGATTCCGGTGCGGAGGGAAGGAGA
>JAIDJZ010000208.1 GCA_029051965.1 Paramuribaculum sp.
CTATAATAATATTGACCAATCAAGTTAGCCACATAAAGATTATCATTAACTTTTGAGAAACAGACAAAGCCCATCAATTCGTTGCGTTTCACATTAGAGGTCTGATAAGGTCTGCAAAAGTTGATATAATCAATCTTGGCTTGAGGATATTTTAGTCCTAAAGGTATTACAAAACCTCGTCCCCAGCCACCGAATGCATTACAGCAGTGGCAGATTACAGTTGTAGCTCCGTTTACAAACCGTGGAACGGTAGCATCTCCTTTTAAATACGTTATAGCTTTCATATTATGGTAGATTTTATACTGAAATCCAGTCGACTTGTGCCGTTTCGTGGACTTCGGGAGGAGTCAGTTTGCCGAGCATCGACTCGATAGCCGACTGAGGGACGGCGTCTTCGCGGGAACGATTCCGATCGAGAAGTGTCTGCCAGTCGGTTTCAAGATATATAATGTTCACGCGCGCTTTGTAAGCTTCGAATAGCGAAATAAGTTGCTGTCGCATCGCCGACGTGAGGTTGGTCGCGTTCCAGACAAAGGGGTGATGCTTGCGCAGGTATTCCTTGGCTTGCTCTTTGGCGAGGTTCGCCACGAAACCCTGATTGTCGGTAGGCGAGATTTTCTGTTCGCGGCGTATATCATCGAGCGACACCATTTGGCGCTTTCAGCCAAGTTTCGGCAGTCGCAATGTGGCAATTGCTCCTTTCTCAACTCGCTGAAATCTCTCAAAAATCCATCTTTATGCTAACCTGAGTTAAAAGTAAACATACTCTAAAAGTGATTGAATATATTGATGTTCCAAACTTCGTTGTATTATTCAAGTGCAATTAAAGTGATGACTCCGGACTCATTATAGGTATAATCGTCTGTTCCGTAGTGGCTTTCACCCTTTATCTGCATGCCTGGAGCGAAGTTTTCAGGCACATTCCATCTGAACGTCGGTTCGCTGACAGTCAGTTTGCGAGTCGTTCCGTCGGGCATGGTGAAATGTGCCTCTGTCTGTTCGGGACATGTCTGCGTGAATAGGATTTCCAATTCATCACCGGCCCTAACGGGGAGTTTGTTGCTTTCAGACGTGCCGCTAACTGATGTCATTTCACCATTGACGGTTATATTTACTGTCCAGTTGACGATTTCGGATGTCCCTGCTGTAGCAGACAGCTTCCCATTATCAACCGAAAGATTGACAGCCTTGAAAGCCAGATCGTTTGATCTGATTGTGATTTTGGGATCATCGCTACAGCCCGTCAGCCCGATTGTTGTGGCAATGGCAATTAGAACGAGTAAGATTTTTGATTTCATGAGGTTGTGTAGGTTTATAAGAAACTATCAGTTCTTTACTTTCTTCTTAATTGTACCTGATCCATGACACCAGTTGCAACGACTTTTGACTGTACGTGTTTCACCGCCTCCCATATATGTCTGACGATAATTGTAGCCTCCGTCACAGTGATCGCAAGTGACCGTTTCCGTATGATAGCTCTCACCATTTGATATGTACGGACCATTATAGGTCTGCACTCCTTGCATCGGAACGAAGGGGGCGTTCTGCATATGCCATGTGGCAGCGTCTGCCTGCTGTTGATAGTAGTTGCGTATTTGCTGCTGCATCATGGCGTTCTGCATGCGCATGGCATTCTCGCGTTGTTGCATCTGTGCATTCCATGCTATGCTCCCGGGGCCGTAATCCATGTAATACTGAGCCTTAGCGTCGTCAGCTGACATAAGCGCCATTACTGTTACAAATGCCGTCATTGCGATTTTTTTCATCATCTGAGTTCTCATGTCATTCAACCCTGTTACGTGTCGGGCACAACTTTTAAATTTTTAATGTTTGCCCTTTATGGTGGAATTCTACGACAGGTAACCCAAATGCGAAAAAAAATTATAAAAAAGTTTCACTCCGGCAGACTCCTAATGGATTCAGTCCTGTCAGCGAGTTGGAATGTTTGAGATTTCGTCGAGCGAAACGAGCTTGCTGACAATGGCGAAAATTGTCAAACCTGCGGGTGAATGAATACGAAGTTTTGAAGCAATGTTGCGCCGGTGGGTCATCACGGTGTTGACGGAAAGGTTGATTTCTGCTGCGATCTCTTTGTTAGACAGTCCTTTGACTATTCGGCGGATTATTTCTTTCTCGCGTGGGGTCAGGTCGTTTGAACCTGTCTCTGTCGGAACTACGATAGTACGTTTCAAAGCTTCTGCCAGAGCTTGCGGGCCATCATAGATCGACAGTGTCGCATCGACAGACGTCATTGTGGCCGGAGGGAGTGCGGCATGGTAAAGGCCGATCAGAGCGGAGGTTCCCGGCAGTTCGGATCTGATGTGGACGAGTTCGGAAAGAGCGATAGAATCCGAAATATCGGCTATTATGGCAGTCGGTTTCAGTCGCCGGGCGGTCCGGAACAGATCGGCTGGGCGGACGCTGACAGCTTCAAGTGAGAATTCTTTGACTTCGGAAATGACTGAAAGAAGACCTGCAGTCAGAATCGGGGCGTCTGTCGCCACTATGACGGTTAGTCGTTTCATTTTTTCCTAAGGGTATGTTCCAGTTCGCTCACCATCGGCACCAGAATGTAGTTTTCAATGTCGTGGTGGGAGCTGAGATCGGCCTCGCAGTTGTAGATGTCGACCAGTGCGTCATACATTTTGTCGGGCATCGAGGTTGTGTAATAGCGCAAAATGATATTTTTCAGCTCATTGAGCTTTTCGCTTATTTCATCATGGTGCTGGCTGAATGTTGCGATCGAATAGGCGGGATTGCGTTCTTTGGAATCCAGACTTCTGACGTATGGCCAGACATGCTTTTCCTCGTAGTTGAAGTGGTTTTCCACCTGATTTACATAGTTGTCGAAAAAGCTGATAATGGCAGGGTTTATGTCAGCGTGGGCCGGGTCCAGTGCATTGATCAGATTCTGACGTATGTGGGGGAGTTTGTAGGCCAGAAAATAGTCGTGGGAGTTGTGGAGGAAATCCACGATGCTGACGGCGGCTTTTGCGGATGCCTTGTCGGATGGTATGATCCCTGATAGTATGAAGTTGACAACCAGCAGGAAGATGTCGGCATCGACGCCTGCTTCCGCGCAGACCTCGCCGATAGTCTTGTTGCCGACTCCCAAAGGCATTGAAAATCGACTCAGGATGGGGAGGATGTTGAAATCCTCCTCAACCAGGTCGATTATTGTGTCGTGTGCAGTAAACGTACGGTTTATTTTGGGTGACATGCAGATGGAGAGATTGCTAAGTATTTGAATGAATACGGATTGTCGGCTGTGTCGGCAGCTTCGGCAGCTTCATCTTCGGCGATTTCTTTGTCCTTGAACTCAGTGATGCCTGCCGAGATGAGTTCGTTATACCATGCGAAAACCTTGCGGATGTCGGTGGTGTAGACGCGTTCGCGGTCATAGTCGGGGAGGATTTCTCCAAAATACTCACGGAGTTCGGTCTCCGACAATTTTTTATAGTCTACAGCTGCTCCGCTGTTTTTCTCTTTGATGGTTTCAAAACTCTCGTTCCGGGGAACGTCGCTCTCGGGGGTGTTGATCGAACTGTCGGCGCGTGAGACAACTTTGTCGTGAGCATAGGCCGGAGTCCTTTTGCCGGTCGAGAGAGACGCGACGATCAGCATGTTTGT
>JAIDJZ010000209.1 GCA_029051965.1 Paramuribaculum sp.
GGGGATCAGTTGCGCCAGCGCCAGACGGCGGCGGTGTGGGGGGCGACTGTGAGCCGGAAGGGTTCCGCGGGGTCGATGGGACGCGTTGCGGTGGCTCCGGTGAGGAGTTCGTCGGTGGTGCGTATGCCGGTGGCTAATCCGAGGTGGGAGAAGGCGTGATCGGGGATGTTGACTTCGATGTCGGCTTCGGTGTCGTCGAAGTTGGCGACGACGAGGATGGTTTCGGAGGCGTCGCTGCGTAGGAAGGCGTAGTGGCGCGCGGGGTTGAAGGTGGGTGACTCGGGGTTGACATACATGAGGTCGAAGAAGGCTCCACTGCGGATTGCGGGATGGGTGGCGGCGATGTTGAGGAGGCGGGAGTAGATGTCGCGTAGGCGGCGTTCGTCGTCGGTCAGAGCGTCGAGAGTGGGGTTGCCTTTGTCGAGCCAGCGGCGTAGGGTGGCGACGCTCCAGTAGTCGAAGATCGTGGTGCGTCCGTCGAGTCCGCTGTAGCCTTCGGCGTCGGCGGCGGGTTCGCCGAGTTCCTGTCCGGCGTAGACCATCACGGCGCCCGGACCGAGGAGTGCTGAGACTGCCATCGGGGCGATTGCCTTGAAGGGATCGCCGGCAAACTGGGTGGAGGCGAAGCGCTGTTCGTCGTGGTTTTCGAGGAAGTAGAGCATGTTGTGCTGGTGGCCGTCGACGTTCTGCCATGCGCGGGTGATGTCTGCAGCCGGGCGGCCGGCGGTCACGATGTCGCGCAGTGTGTCGTAGAGTCCGACTTTGTCGTAGAGGTAGTCGAAGCCTCCGATCTCGATGAACGGGCGGTAGAGGTTGATGTCGTAGATCTCGGCGATGAAGATGATTCCGGGGTGGGCTTTGCGGACCTGCGGAATTGCCCACTGCCAGAATTCGAGGGGGACCATGTGGGCCATGTCGCAGCGGAAGCCGTCGACGCCTTTGGCGCTCCAGTAGAGCAGGATGTGGAGCATTTTGCGCCAGGTAGAGGGTATGGGGCTGAAGTGGCGCCATCCGTTTGCGGGGTCGACGCCGTAGTTGAGTTTGACGGTGTCGTACCAGTCGTAGACTCCGGGCGATGCGGTGAAGCAGTCGTTGCCGGATGCTTTCGCGGGGAATTCGTGGTAGGCGTCGTTGCCGGATCCCATGTCGACGGTGGGGGAGAAGGGGTGTCCGGGTATGTAGTAGAAGTTGTTGGTCGGGGCGAAGAACATTGTCGAGTAGTCGTCGGCTCCGAAGTCTTCGGGGGCTCCTTCGGGTCGGGCGTCGGAAGAGTAGACGCGTGCGACATGGTTGGGGACGAAGTCGATTATGAGTCTGAGTCCGGCTTCATGGACGCGGTCGACGGTCTTTTCGAATTCTTTCATTCGTGAGAGTGGGTCGACGGCGAGGTCCGGGTCGATGTCGTAGTAGTCCTTGATGGCATAGGGGGATCCGGCTTTGCCTTTGATGACGTGGGGGTTGTCCATCGGAATTCCGTAGGCACGGTAGTCGGAGCAGTGGGAGTGTTCGATCACTCCGGTCAGCCAGACGTGGGAGAATCCCATTCCGGCGATTGAGCGTAGGACCGGAAGGGTTATCGAGCTGAGCTTTCCGGATCCGTTCTGTTCGAGCGTTCCATTCGGGACGCAGTTTTCGTTGAAGTTCGCGAATACGCGGGGAATTAGCTGATAGATGATCGGTTTCATGGTTGTTATGGAGTGGTTTGTTCAGTTTTTGAGTGGGGGGTGGATGGTTGGGGCGGGTGGATCAGCGGGTTGATGCGGTCGATTCGAGCATTTGGCGCGGGGTAAGGCCGAGGAGGGGATGGACCCATTCGGGCTGGAGCTCGAGCATCGGAATGAGGACGAAGGGGCGGAGGTGCATTCTCGGGTGGGGGAGGATGAGGTCGGGCGGGGAGTCGATGACGAGGTCGCCGACGGCGATCAGGTCGATGTCGACGGCGCGGTCGGCGTATGTTCCGTCGGGTCGGCGGTGGGAAGCGTCGGAAATGGCGTTCTGGATGGCTCTGAGCGTCGCGAAAACGGTTTCCGGTGTTGTCTGACGGGTCTCGACGGAGAGTCCGATGTTGAGGAATCTATTGGGGCTTTCGAAGCCCCAGGGTTCGGTCTCGATCATGTCGGAGATTCCGACCGGTCCGGGGAATGCGTCGATAATGCGGGCGACCGCCGTCTCGATGAGAGCACGACGGTCGCCGATGTTTGATCCGATGTTTATGTGGGCTGTTGCCATGAAGAGGTCGGGCCTATCAGAGGCTCTTTTTAACCTGTACTTCTTCGTAGCATTCGACGATGTCGCCTTCGCGGACGTCGTTGTAGCCGGCGATGTTGAGACCGCAGTCGTAGCCGGAGGTCACTTCCTTGACGTCGTCCTTGAAACGCTTAAGCGAGCCGAGGTCGCCGGTGTAGCGGACGATGCCGTCGCGGATGAGGCGGACTTTTGCGTTGCGGCGGAGACGGCCTTCGCGGACGAGACATCCGGCGACGGTGCCGACTTTCGAGATGCGGTAGGTCTGCATGACTTCGGCTGTTCCGATGACTTCTTCCTTGAGTTCGGGGGCGAGCATGCCTTCCATAGCGTCCTTGACTTCCTCGATGGCCTGGTAGATTACGGAGTAGAGACGGATCTCAACACCGTCGCGCTCGGCAGCACGGCGGGCTGCCTGAGAGGGGCGCACCTGGAATCCGATGATGATGGCATCGGATGCGGCGGCGAGAGTGACGTCGCTTTCGGAGATTTCGCCGACTGCTTTGTGGAGGACGTTGACCTGGATCTCTTCGGTCGAGAGTTTGATGAGAGAGTCGGAGAGGGCTTCGATCGAACCGTCGACGTCGCCTTTGACGATGACGTTGAGTTCCTGGAAGTTTCCGATCGCGCGTCGGCGTCCGATGTCTTCGAGGGTGAGCATCTTCTTGGTGCGGAGGCCGAGTTCGCGCTGGAGCTGTTCGCGTTTTGAGGCGATTTCGCGCGCTTCCTGGTCGGTGTCCATGACGTTGAAGGTGTCGCCGGCGGTCGGTGCGCCGTTGAGTCCGAGGATTAGGGCGGGTTCGGCGGGACCGGCTTCCTTGATTCGCTGGTTGCGTTCGTTGAACATTGCGCGCACTTTACCGTAGTGGGTTCCGGCGAGGATTATGTCGCCAACGCGGAGGGTGCCGTTCTGGACGAGTACGGTCGCAACGTAGCCGCGGCCTTTGTCGAGCGATGATTCGATGATCGATCCGACGGCCTTGCGGTTGGGGTTGGCCTTGAGTTCGAGGAGTTCGGCTTCGAGAAGGACTTTTTCCATGAGTTCCTCGACTCCGAGTCCTTTCTTGGCAGAGATGTCCTGGCTCTGGTATTTACCGCCCCAGTCTTCGACGAGATAGTTCATCGCGGCAAGCTCTTCCTTGATCTTGTCGGGGTTTGCGGCAGGTTTGTCGATCTTGTTGATAGCGAATACGATCGGCACGCCCGCAGCAGAAGCGTGGTTGATCGCTTCGACGGTCTGGGGCATTACGTTGTCGTCGGCGGCGACGATGATGATACAGAGGTCGGTCACTTTGGCACCACGGGCACGCATTGCGGTGAATGCTTCGTGGCCGGGGGTGTCGAGGAAGGTTATGTGGCGTCCGTCGGCGAGTCGCACGTTGTAGGCGCCGATGTGCTGGGTGATGCCTCCGGCTTCGCCGGCGATCACGTTTGCGTTGCGGATGTAGTCGAGGAGCGAAGTCTTACCGTGGTCGACGTGGCCCATTACGGTCACGATCGGGGGTCGCGGCATCATGTCTTCTTCGGCGTCTTCTTCCTGAGTGATTGCGTCGGCGACTTCCGCGCTGACGTATTCGGTCCGGAATCCGAATTCTTCGGCGACGATGTTGATTGTCTCGGCGTCGAGGCGCTGGTTGATCGAAACCATTTCACCGAGGCTCATGCAGGTTGCGATGATGTTGTTGACGGGCACGTTCATCATCGATGCAAGGTCGTTGACGGTCACGAATTCGGTCAGCTTGAGCGTCTTGCTTTCGGCCTGTTCCTGTTCCATCATCTCGCGCTCGCGGTTGGCGTTGGCTTCGCGTTTTTCCTTACGCCATTTAGCGCCTTTTTTCTGGCCTTTGTCTTTGTTGGTCAGACGGGCGAGGGTTTCCTTAACCTGCTTCTGGACGTCTTCTTCGTTGACTTCGTTGTGGATGGGCCGGCGTTCGCGGGCGTTTCGGTTGCGTTCGCCGCGATGGCGTTCGCTGCCGCCAGAGTTGGAGCGGCTGGAGGATGAACCGGAGTTGTCGGCACCGCCCTGCTGAGAGGTGCGTTCGATGTCGATCTTTTCCTTGCCACCGATGCGACGGCGTTTTTTCCGGTCGCCTGCGGCTCCGGAAGCGCCCTGGGCGTTCATGCGCTCGTTGCGTTTTTCTTCCTTAGTCTTCTTTTTAGGACGAGTGGTCTGGTTGATTGCCGAGAGGTCGATCTTTCCAACGACGTTGATGTTGAGTCCGCCGGTTACTTTTGTGGGGATGAAGTTGTCG
>JAIDJZ010000021.1 GCA_029051965.1 Paramuribaculum sp.
ATTCGAGGCCTCTTCCTGTGCTGTCTCCGTGCCGGCTTTTTCTGAAGCTACTGATTAGTTGAGAGAGTCGACCGCAACATTAAGATTCTGGATCTTTATGTTCGCGTCGGCCAGCTGCTTGGTGAGAGTCTGGATCGTCATCTCGTTCTGCTCGATCTGGGCCTTGAGATTCTCGATTGTCTGAAGAAGAGTCGAATTCTGCTGATTGCTGTTTTTCAGCTTGGTTTCAAGATCCGCAAGACGCTGACGGCGTTCCGCCAGTGTTTTTCTGACAGCCTGCATGTCGGCGACAAGCTGCTGACGCTGAGTAGGAGTCTCGTTGTTGAGGCCTGTCGGAGAGGATACGATCATCTCAATATTTTTCAGCTGTACCATATCGGCTGAAATGTCATTGACAAGAGAAATCAGTGTGTCCTGGGTCATGAGTGTGGCTTCAAGTTCCTCACGGCTCATGGTGACCATATCGGGGTTCTCTTCGACTGGGTTTGGATTGACATTTTCCTGCGCTTTATCCTTGCAAGAAACAGTCAGCAGTGATGCCACTGCGAGTGCGATAACGGGAAGTGATTTCATTTTTTTAAACTGTTCGTTAGTTGATGAAAAGTCATGCCGTTTCTTCCGGCCTGGTTTTATACTTGTTTTGATGAACTCGTCGGGTTTTGTCATCTGACATTCCCTTCAGGACTATAACAATCTCCCCTCGCGGATTGTTCTCGGAAAAATGATCAATAACCTCCCGCAGGGTGCCTCTGACGGTCGATTCATGGAGTTTCGAGATCTCTCTCGAGACGGAACATTCGCGATCGGAGCCACACGCTTCCTCAAGCTGCTCAAGCGTTTTGACCAGTCTAAGCGGAGACTCATAGATGACAGTCGTGCGCTCTTCTCTGGCAATTTCACTGATTCGGGTTGCACGACCTTTTTTTGCCGGAAGAAAACCTTCAAAACAGAAGCGGTCCGTCGGGAGTCCGGAGTTGACAAGCGCCGGGACGAACGCAGTCGGTCCGGGCAAAGTTTCGACTGTCACTCCCTGACGCCGGCATTCCCTCGACAGAAGAAAACCCGGATCGGAGATCCCGGGCGTTCCGGCATCACTGATCAGGCAGACGGTGCGTCCCTCCTTGATCTGTTCGACAACAGAAACTGCAGTGGCATGTTCGTTGAATTTATGATGGCTCGCCATCGGAGTTGTGATTCCGAGATGACGCAGAAGGACTCCGCTCGTACGTGTATCTTCGGCAAGAATAAGATCGCATGATGCAAGAGCAGCCGCCGCGCGCGGCGTCATATCCTCGAGGTTGCCGACCGGTGTCGGCACCATTATAAGCTTTCCTGGCATATCGGTCAGTTGAATCGGTGTCCGATAATTCTCATGAAATCCTTGACAACAGGATTCTCGGGATCAAGACAGAGGTCATTGTAGAAATAATCCTCCAGCTCCTCCCGGCTGTTCATCCGCGAAGCGATCTGCAGTGCATCGGACATGTCCACATCGCTGTTTGAAAACAGCTCGCGACGAAACCGAAATTTGTCATTGATCGTAAACTCGACATTGACCGTATCGTTCCTGACCGCCGCAGTTTCCTTCTGCGCCGGGTTCTCCTCGGCATGCTTTTCCTCAGCTACCTCCGGAGCATCGGCTTCGACAGCCTCGGCAGATTCGGAATCAGCCTGCGTCAGCTCGACAGTCGGAAGCGACACCACTTCAACCGAGTCGGGATTCCCCAGATCTACATCGGCGTCGGCCACTTCCTCGGCCAAGACGGACGTGGCAACCGCCTCTTCGTCGGCCTCGGCGGCGACAGCCGTGAAATTCTCTCGGACAGAATTGTAAAGCAATTCCGTCTTTTTAAGGATCAGTGAACTCAACTTATCGGAAGAGCCTCTCTTTTCAACAAGACAGAGCAATCCTTCAAGTTCAAGACATGTTGTCAGAATCTGGTCGTATTCCATAATCGTAGTTTTTTTGTGCAATACAAAATTAGGAAAGTTTTTCCAATAAAAGCTTTTCCAAAGCCTTTTTCAAAGCAGCCC
>JAIDJZ010000210.1 GCA_029051965.1 Paramuribaculum sp.
CGAGCTGACAATCTTCACTCTGACCGGCGCGCCGACCTTGTAGCCACGCCGCGGAACACCGACAGTCATATTCTGAGGCGTCCGGCCGACCATCTGGTCTTTGGACCGCTTGGCGACACCCTCGAGCAGAACCTCGACCTCCCGCCCAACCATACGGCGGTGCGACTCCGTCGAAAGCTCATTCTGAAGAGCTATCATTCTGTTCAGGCGGTCGATCTTGACCCCCTCCGAAACATTGTCCGGCATGATCTTCGAGGCGACTGTCCCCGGACGCTCGGAATACTTGAACATAAACGCCGAGTCAAAACCGACCTCGCGCATCAGACTGAGAGTCTCCTGGAAATCCTCCTCGGTTTCGCCGTGGAATCCGGTGAACATATCCGTCGACACCGCACAATCGGGAATAATGCGGCGGATCGCAGCGATACGGTCGAGATACCACTCGCGCGTATAGTGGCGGTTCATAGACTTCAGCACCTTGTTGCTTCCGCTCTGCACCGGCAGATGGATATGATTGCATATGTTCGGATAGCGGGCGATAGTCTCCAGAATCTCGTCAGACATATCCTTCGGATGCGACGTCGTGAACCGGACCCTCATCTCCGGAGCAGCCTCGGCAACTGCGGCAAGCAGACGCGCGAACGAAACCGGCTCATCACCCTCGCCACCCGTATAATTATAGGAATTGACATTCTGACCCAGAAGCGTCACCTCCTTGTAGCCCTTCGAGCGAAGGTCCTCAAGCTCGGCGAGAATCGACGGAAGCTCGCGCGAACGCTCACGTCCGCGCGTATAAGGCACGATACAGTATGAGCAGAAATTATTGCAGCCGCGCATGATCGAGATGAAGCCGCTGACAAGATTTCCCGGCAACCGGACCGGAATAACCTCACGATAGGTCTCAGTCGTGCTCAACTCGACATTGATCGCCTTCTCTCCAGCCTCGACCGACGCAAAAAGCGAAGGAAGATCGAGATAGCTGTCAGGGCCCGCGACAAGATCGACACCGCGGTTCTCGATCAGATCATCCTTGACACGCTCGGCCATGCAGCCGATCACCCCGATGATCAGGCCGCGCGCGACGCGTTTGCGACGCAACGACCCGAGAAACTGCAGGCGCGAAAGAATTTTCTGTTCAGCATTGTCGCGGATCGAGCAGGTATTGAGCAACACGGCATCGGCCTCCTCTATATTTTCAGTCAGCTCATAGCCCGACATCTTCATGATCGCTACAACGACCTCCGTGTCGGCCACATTCATCTGACAGCCGTAAGTTTCTATATAAAGGCGCTTACTTGAAGCGCTTTCTGCGGGTGAAATATTGTTATTCAGGTCCAAAACTATTGTATATTGTTAGATAATTCTCTATTTTTGCACAAATTTACGAATTTTCCGCAATAGAGTGTGGTCCGATCCGAATGAATTTTAGACTTACCCTCTTTTTCAGTTCCGACCGCTTGCGCGACCGCCCGACCGCCCGTGCGAAACGTCCGCCGGCCGACGCCACCTCGATTGCTTAACCTCAAGTAAGTGTTCAAATTTAATTTATACAATATGCGAGCTTATTTTTTAGCCGATTCCGGTGCGGAGGGAAGGAGAAT
>JAIDJZ010000211.1 GCA_029051965.1 Paramuribaculum sp.
TGAATATATCAAGGAGGATGAATATGTCGAAGTCACTCCGCATCATATCCGTCTGCGCAAGATCATACTCGATGAAATCGAGCGTAAGCGCGCGAGCCGCTAAGAAAACGGGGTCAGGAAGATGTTTGGTGTGAAACGTCTATACTGGTTTGTGCTGAAGAGCTTTGTTCCGCTTTTCTGCATGACGTTCTGCATCTGTCTGTTCATTGTCCTGATGCAGTTTCTCTGGCGCTATATCGACGATCTTGTCGGAAAGGGGCTAACGATCGATGTGATCGGGGAGCTGTTTTTCTATGCAGCGCTGACGATGATCCCGATGGCGCTGCCTCTTGCGATCCTGCTGGCGTCGCTGATGACGTTCGGTAATCTCGGGGAGCATTTTGAGCTGACGGCCATGAAGGCGTCGGGTGTGTCGCTCATCAAGGTGATGCGTCCGCTGATTGTGCTTATGATCGGCATCGGTGTCGGGGCTTTTTTCTTTCAGAACAATGTTCTGCCTATCGCTCAGACGAAAATGTGGACGCTGCTTTTCTCGATGCGTCAGAAATCGCCGGAGCTTGAGATTCCGGAGGGGGTTTTCTATGATCAGATTCCGGGCTACAACTTCTTTGTGGATCATAAGAACCGCGATACGGGAACGCTCTATGAGATAATGATCTACGATATGTCGCGCGGCTTTGACAACGCCGGGATAATCCTTGCTGATTCGGGACGTCTGGCCATGACAGAGGATAAGGCGCATCTCTTCCTTCAGCTCTGGCAGGGCGAGAGTTTCGACAATCTTAAGGAGGCAGCGTCGTCGATGAAGAATGTGCCGTTCAGGCGCGAGACATTTCTTGAGAAGTCGATCCTGCTGCAGTTTGACGCCAACTTCAACCGAATGGATGAGGAGGGTATGAGAAACCAGTATGTCGGCAAGAATATCGCTCAGCTTCAGGCGACGATCGATTCGGTCGGACACCGCATTGACAGTCTCGGAAATGAGTACGGCCACGCCATCAAGACCGGGCCGCGAATGGGTGTGGCGCAGATGAAGGAGGAGTATACCGGAAAGGGAGAGCACCGTATAGTGGCGGTGCCTGACGTCAGACCGGCGCGTCTGCCGGATGCCGACTCGCTTCTGCGGGGGGCCAATTCGGCAGCAAGGGTCAATTATCTCAGCCAGGCTCTCAATAAGGCAAAGAACAGCCGTCAGGACTATGAGTTCCGCTCTCTGATGATGAAGGATGAGCTTAAGACCGTGCGCCGCCACGACATAGAGCTGCAGAAGAAATTCACGCTTTCGTTTGCGTGTCTGATCTTCTTCTTTATCGGGGCGCCGCTCGGAGCGATTATCCGAAAAGGCGGCATCGGAACGCCGCTCGTCATTTCGGTCCTGCTGTTTATCTTTTATTATATCATTGACAATACGGGCTACAAGATGGCACGCGACGGTCATCTTGCGGTCTGGGAAGGTATGTGGCTCAGTTCGGCCGTGCTGCTTCCGCTCGGAATCTTCTTTACGTATAAGGCAGTCAAGGATTCGGCGGTGTTCAACAAGGATGCCTATATGAATTTCTTCCGCCGTCTGATCGGATCGAACCTTGCGCGCCATCTGAAGGTGAAGGAGCTCGTCATGGAGGATGTCGATCCGGCGGTTGCGATCGCGATGCTCGAGGAGCTGAAGAAGACGGCTTCGGATTATCTGGCGTCGAATCAGCGGCGTCCGTCATATACGTCGTATTGGCTGCGCGGCTATTCCCGCAGCGGATTGCGCTCGCTGTCGGATGAGCTTGAGGCAGCTGTCGGATATATCGCCAACAGCCGTTCGAAGCTCGTGATCAACAAGCTGATGGACTATCCGATTCTGCGCAGTCTGTGGTTTTATCATCCGACCAACTACCGGTGGGCCGCGTGGACATCGATCGTCGTTCTGCCATTCGGTCTGACGGTCTATCTCTTCGGTCTGCGCCAGCTTTCGATTCTCCGTCATGAGATCGAGGCTATTATCACTGTTTCGGATCAGCTTGTCGACCTGCTCGGTCGTCCCGATCCGGAGGAGTAAACAATTTTTGAGAAAACTCTAAATATAAAGAAATAAAATGGACAGTTCCAACATTAAACTCAACACGATTGAAGAGGCACTCGAAGCCTTTCGCCAGGGGCAATTTGTCATTGTCGTCGACGACGAAGACCGTGAAAATGAGGGCGACCTCATCATGGCCGCCGAAAAGGTTACGCCGGAAGATGTCAATTTCATGATCACGAATGCGCGTGGTGAGCTCTGCGCACCTCTGACAATCTCGCGCTGCAGGGAACTTAAGATCGGCCATCAGGTCGATGACAATACTTCGATGCTCGGAACTCCGTTTACGGTGACGGTCGATCTGCTTCCAGGATGTACGACGGGGGTTTCGGCCCATGACCGTGCCGCGACGATCAGAGCTCTTGCCGATCCGGCTTCGCAGCCGTCGGACTTCGGACGTCCGGGCCATGTTCATCCTCTGTATGCCCAGGATGAGGGCGTTCTGCGCCGTCCGGGCCACACGGAGGCTGCTATCGACCTGGCTCGTCTTGCCGGACTGCAACCAGCCGCTACGCTTATCGAGATACTCAATCCCGACGGAACGATGGCCCGCCTGCCGCAGCTTAAGCAGCGAGCCGACGAGTGGGGACTTAAACTTATCTCGATCCGCGATCTGATCGCTTACCGTCTCAGACACGAGTCGCTCGTGGAGCAGGGTGAGGAGGTCGATATGCCGACGGCCTATGGCCACTTCCGGTTGATTCCTTTCCGTCAGAAGAGCAACGGGCTTGAACATATCGCGCTGATAAAGGGGGACGTTTCTGGCGAGGATCCTGTGCTGGTCAGAGTCCATTCGTCGTGTGCGACAGGCGACATTTTCGGTTCGCAGCGCTGTGACTGCGGCGAACAGCTTCATCGCGCCATGCAGATGATCGACAAGGAGGGCCGCGGTGTCATTCTCTATCTCAATCAGGAGGGGCGCGGTATCGGTCTGATGGACAAGATCAAGGCCTATAAACTTCAGGAGGAGGGCCTCGATACGGTCGATGCCAATCTGCATCTCGGACATAAGGCTGACGAACGCGACTATGGCGTCGGCGCGCAGATTCTTAACCGCATCGGAGTCGGAAAAATGCGTCTGCTGACGAATAATCCCGTGAAGCGTATCGGTCTGGAAGGTTACGGGCTTTCTGTGGTTGAAAATGTTCCGATCGAGATCGAACCGAATGACTACAACCGCCGCTATATGCAGACGAAGAAGGAGCGCATGGGCCATAATCTCGACAAGGTGAAATAACCAGTTATTCCGTTTTTAATACCATTTATTTTATGAAGAAAAGCATCATTCTATTGATTGTCGCGCTGATTTTCGGTGTCGTATCGGCAGACGCGGTCCAGAAGAAAACACGCAAGCGCACGACAGCCGCTCCGGCACTTACGGTCAAGGAGGGCGCAGTGAAGGAGTATGCCGACGGTCTCGTGACACAGGTTTTCTCGATCAAGAAAAATGTCAGAGTGCTGACTTTTGGTGGCAAACAGCGCATGGAGTGTTCGATTTCGGTTGAATATCCTATGTCAGGTCCGACAACGTTGGTTGCCAACGCGCGACTCTGGATAAAGAATCAGATCAACCGTGATTACAAAGGAGCTCTTGACAATCCCAAAGCGATGCTGCTCGCTACGGCAAAGTCGTGGAGTGACGCGCAGGAGACGAGTGACATCAAGGTAGTTTACTCGACCAGAAAGTCTATTACATACTGTGACGAGGCCTACACTTACATTGGCGGAAACCACGGTATGGGCGGCAATTTGTATGCGACTTTCCTTTTCGGCAATGGACGTCAGCTGACAAAGAGCGATCTGCCCCGGTTTTCGAAGTGGAACATGGCACAGCTGATGAGCCGGACGCTGGAGTGCAAGCCTTCGGAGGTGACCGATTATCTTTTCCAGGGGATTCCGACAGAGTATCCCGACGGTGTGTATCTCGGAGCGGACGGTATTCATATCGTATGGGGGGAATATGAGATCGCGCCCTATGCTGTAGGGGAGATCGATGTGCTCCTGTCCGGCAATAAGGCCGATTTCTCCGGCACCGCTTCCGGCGAATATTTCTAAGATCCCTGCGGTCGTAAAATAAAGATCAGGACAGCTTCTACGTAGCTGAGAAGA
>JAIDJZ010000212.1 GCA_029051965.1 Paramuribaculum sp.
GGGTGCTCGTAGTTGACTGACGTCAATGACCGAACCCGAATCTCACAGGCGACGACCCGGATGAACCATTATGACAGCACCCTCTTTTCCATTTCGACAATCCGGAACAGACATTGCAACTTGATCAGCCATTTACTTAAAAAGAGAACAAATAATCCGCCTTTAAGCAAAAAACAATACATTCTGACGGATTATTTCCATTTATTTTATAAATTTGCAATACAATTTCTAAGAATAAGTTTTACAAACTATTCATTTTTATCATTTCATCAACCATGTTTAAATTATTTCCACGCGTAATGTCCCTCGTGTTGATCATGACGGGATTCCTGCTGTCGTCCTGTAGCGACGACAATGGATCAGAAATCCTCGGCGCGCCGACTGCCGCTCTTGAAGTGACTTCGGTTCAGCGTTCATCTGTCGAATTCACCATTTCGTCTCCCGACGGAGCGGACTATGCGTATGTCGTCACTGAAAAAGGTGCCAGCGCCCCCGAATCGGCAGAAGCCATTTTCAGCGAAGGCACAAGCGGAATGCTTGAAAACGGCACCGTCAAAGTCAACAGCCCCGAAGTTGAAGGCGGAAAAGAATATGTCATTTATGCAGCCGTACGTAAGATCAACCCTTATGTCTACAGCGATGTCATCTCTGCCGACGTCAACACGAATCTCCCCTACTCGGACATTCTGACCCTTGACAAAATCGGCTTCACCGATTTTGCCTATCACGTAGAAAAGCCTGAGGCCGTGACCAAAATGAAACACCTCGTTGTCCGCAAGACCGACTACGAAGCGATCAAGTCGATTCTCGGAGGTCTGGCAGAGGTCACTCCCGAACTCTATCTCGAAACATTCGGTCTCGACCTCACTGAATCAGCCGACTTTGCCTACGACAAATTCGGCAAAGACGCGAACAGCATCGGTTTTGACGTGCATATCCACTCCGGAACAACATTCATTGCAATGGCCGGCGCAGTCAACGACGAAGGAAAAATCGATACCAAAAATTTCCAGTATGTCGAATTCAAGACCCGTGACGCAGAAGTCGCTCCCTACGACTTCGACGTAGCTGTTACCACGACATCGACAACCGCGACCCTCAACATCACACCCGATCCCGAGTTTACCGACTACCGTGTCATCGTCCTCAGCAAAAGCGAATGGGACTACTCCGCACGTGAAGGCGAAGAGCAGCTCCGCTATATGATCATCGGCCACTGGGACGACTCGACCAACCCTGTCCGTAGATCCTACACCGGCGCTGCAACTATCAAAAACGAAGGCCTCGTTCCCAACAGCCAGTATGTTGTCGGAATTATCGGTTTCGATTCCAATGGTCGCGAAAAGATGAAAACTCTTGATTTCATCACAGGCGAACCGACCGGACCCGCACCGACTCTGAGCGTCACTGAAGCCACTCCTTCGGTCGCAACTCCCTGGAACACCATCGCATTCAGCGTCAAAGCCACCAGAGCTGTCGAAGTCAGATACGGATTCTGGACCAAAGCAGGCGTCGACAACGCGCTCAACAACGGCAACTCAATGGCCGACATTGTCATCAACAACGGTCAGATCTGCTCTGCCGATCAGCTCGAAGCCATCCTCTCGGCCGACGGCCTGATCTTCGAGGCCAACGACCTCGATCCCGAAACTGAATACGTGTTTGGCGTCTACGCACGCACTGACGAATATGTCGCTGCTGTCGAATCACGCGTGTTCACAACCGCTGAACTTCCCCAGACAGGCGGCGCGGTACGCAAAAACATGCCCGGAAACTACACAGCCACGACAACCGACGAAAAAGGTGAGACCGTAACTTTCCCCGTGACGATCACCACAGGCGTAAATGACGCCACTATCACTGAATATTCGATGAAGAACCGTCTGGTCGCACTCGGCTTCGGTCCTGAATCTAAATTCCCCTATCTCTCGCCCGAACAGGTCACTTCCGAAAACCCCTTTGCCGACTACGGTCCCAAATGGTTCATCGAGTTCACTGACAAAGGCATCAAAGTTCCCAACGCCTCCGACAAGAGCTGGAACATGGGTCTTGTAGACGGTAAGGCTGCTTATATCAAGGGCGCAGGATTCCGCGAGACAGCAAACGGAACTGTCGCCATGAACTTCCCGACCGACGACTTTGATGTTGAGGTTTCGGAAGACGGCAACACAATCACTATCAAGGGAACATTCCACGACATCGGCGCCAATGGCGGATACACCTACCCGACCATGTACACCCCCGGATCAGGATGGTTCTCGCCCGATGTTGTCCATTTCCAAGCCTATTCGGAAATCGTTCTTACCCGCAAATCTGCCCGTACAGCCAACCGCAACCTGCGCTCAATCGCCAAAATGCCTGCCGTCAGCGTAGTCAAGGCAGTCTCAGGAAAAGAACTCCTCAAATATCGCGAAGACTTCATCAACAAACTTAAATAAACCGTTCAGACAATCACCAGAAAATGTTTAATGCAAAAAAAATGTGGAACTGGGTGCTCGCAATGAGCATAGCTGTTCTATCGACCGGACTGACTTCGTGCAGCGACGACGACACCCCTTCACTTCCCGGCAACGGCATCGAAAACGCCCAGTGGGCGGAAATCAACGATGCAGCCATCGCAGGTGAAAACCTTATTTTCGAATTTGAAGCTCCCGCAGCATGGACTGCGACAAGCAACGAGAAATGGTGTCAGGTGCTGACCCCCAAAGGTGGGAAAGGAACATCTTCTCTCCGAATCAATGTCGCGCCCAACGACACTGACTATGGTCGTTCCGCAACTGTCACCGTCAAGCTCGAGGGCTACTCCGAACCATGCGTGCTGACAGTCCGTCAGGGCGACGGCTTTCTCGAAAAAGGCGACGGACGCTACCGCGAAGTGAACAAATGGATCTACGGACTGATGGAATCCAATTATCTCTGGAACGAGAAGATTCCCGAACTGACTCTTGACCACAGCCTTGACTACCAGAAATTCCTCTCATCGATACTCGACGGCGTGGCTTCGTTCAACGACGCCAACCACGACGACGGCTACTGGATCAACGGCAAGCGCCAGCACTACTACAGCTTCATCGAGAGCAACGCTCCCGTATCGCGCTCGGCCGGTGAGACTCTGACAAGCTCAGGTCTGTGGATCACACCGACCATTCTCGGTCCGAAAGACGACGACCCCTGCGGATTCGCCGTAATGTGGGTGACTCCCGGATCTCCGGCCGCCGAAGCCGGTGTGAAACGAGGCGATTTCATCCGAACAGTCAACAAAATCGCTGTCACCACGACCAATTATCAGTCGCTCGGAACCTCGGTTCTCAACGGCAACGTCACTGTCGACCTCAACACTGTCAAATTCGTCGACGGAGTAGCTGAAATCACACCTCGCCTGACTTCAGTCCTCATCGGAAAGAACACATTTGTCGATCCCTCGATCTACAAATGGGATGTCATCACAACCGACAGCGGCAAAAAGATCGGCTACCTCCTCTACATGGGATTCCACACCGACTATGACTCCGAACTCCTCGATGTGTTCAGCCAGTTCAAGGCCCAGGGAATCGACGAACTGATCGTCGACCTGCGCTACAACAACGGTGGCCACGTCATTTCGAGCACCGTGCTCGGCACTCTGATTGCCGGCCAGGCACATAAAGGCGACATCTACGTCCGCACGACCTACAACAAAGTCCGTTCCGACGCCGGAGAAGTCGGAGAATACCGCATCGGTATCGCCGAGAACCCCGAAAGCGCCGACGGACACGAAGCGATCGTGAAAGCTCTTGACAAATCGCTCGGACTCAAGCAGATCTTTGTGATCGGAACCGCAACCACCGCCTCGGCAAGCGAATTGCTGATCAACGGTCTCCGCGGTCTGGACATCAAAGTCAACCTCATCGGAACAACAACCAACGGCAAGAATGTCGGAATGGAAGGATGGTGGACAAAGATCAACAACTACACCTTCTATTTCTATCCGATCACTTTCTACTGCGAAAATGCCAAAGGATTCCGTAACTACTCCAACGGATTCAACCCCGATCTCAAGCTCGACGACACATCGATCTATCCCGGTGAATTCGGAACAAACGACGACATCCTGAGCAACTACGCTATCCGCTGGGCAGAAGATGGAGTCAAACCTTCCTTAAACGGCAACGCAGCGAAATCGCGTGGCAGCAAGACGGAAATGAGACCCCTGCAGATGACCGACGAACTTAAAAAACCGTTGACAAACCGTCTTGGCGGATCGATCATCATGCGTAACTGATCATTTCACACTTACAATATCTAATTGCCTGGAGGCTGTGTCAGAATGTCGATTCCTGACACAGCCTCCTGTTTTTTATCCGGATCGCAACGGTCTGAAGTAAAATTCGTACCTTTGCAATACACATATCTCCCCCCCTCCCGATGGACAACTTCACAAGCCCGTTTGCCCGCCCGCTCTGTCTGATGGCAAAACCCGTCGGCAGCACCTGCAGTCTCCGATGCACCTACGG
>JAIDJZ010000213.1 GCA_029051965.1 Paramuribaculum sp.
CTCTCATAAGGTGCGTCGATAAATCAAGGATATTTCATCTCTCAACCCTGGGGCTGTATTTTTTTATGAGATCATGACATCGGCGATTGAGGCTATCTGCGATGTCGGCAGCGACCAGTGGATCAAAGCTTCCACGCAGGCGGGATATGCCCGTCTGCTTCACGACACGGTGCTCTATATCGATGCCGCAGGCCTTCTGGCAGATTATCTTCCGAGGCTGGAAAGTGCGGTCGGCGGTATGGGCTCGTCGCCGGTCTATGTCAGAGATTTCAGACGTGTTCTGAGTGACGGGCTGAAAGATTCGCTTGAGTCATTGTAGGGATTGCCGAGCCGAATGGATGAAGTGGGAAAACGTAAAAACAATAACTGTACGTTGGATTATGAAGATTAAATTATTCGGAGCGATGCTGCTGTTGACCGGGTGTGGTCAGAGAGCCGGCGCTGGAGAGTTGAGAATTTTTTTCGAGGGAAACCGTCCGGATACTGTCGTTGTCAATGCGGAGAGTCTTGCCGAGAGGGTCAGAGAAGTGACAAGAGTCGACTACAGGAAGTATGCTGTCGAGGGCAGTTCGGTTTTGATTCCGGTCGATGATTCCGAGTTGATGTATGTTACAGTCTGGCCGCTTGATAAGGAATATGACGATCTGAGAGTTCTGGTCGGTTGCGGGGATAGTGTGAGTGTCACTGTGGGCGATCGGGGCAGTTTCAGGTTAAATCCGTTGCTTGCCGGCACGACTCTGATGGATGGTGAGATGTCATATCGGAGCGAGCTGAAAGCCTATACGGACAGTGAGGCTTACCGGTCGGTTATTGCGGAAAATAGGATTAATGCGATTAAGGATTTTAAGTCGGATTATATCAGACGGCATCCGGACGACGAGTTTGCGTTGTGGATGTTGTGGTCGATGTCCGACGATGTTTGCGCCGCCCTGATTGATTCGGTCGGCGAAGGTCCGGCCCAGGGTCAGCTTCAGCCGGTTTATGAAGCAATCAAAGATCGCGCATCCGCTTTCAGGAGCCGCGCAGCGAAAAAGAAACGTAATCAGTCTGGAGGAGAAGCTCCGGATTTTACGCTTTGCGATGCAGACGGCCGCGAGTATTCGCTCAGTCAGTTCCGTGGCAAGTGGGTTTTGCTTGATTTCTGGGCGACGTGGTGTAAATGGTGCATAAAGGGTTTTCCCGATCTGGAAGAATTCCGACAGCGGTTCGGAGACCGCTGTGAGGTCATCGGACTGTCGGCCGATGACCACCGGGAGATCTGGGCCGAATATATGTCGGGCCATCCGTTGGAATGGCTCAATCTGTGGATTGATGCGACAGATAGCAGTGACCGGAATCCAAAGAAGAGCTATGCGATAGATTCGTTTCCTACGAAGTTTCTGATTTCGCCGGACGGGATGATTCGTCTTTATGAAGTCGGTGAGAATCCGGCGTTTTATGAAAAGGCTGCGTCGCTGATCGGAGAGTGAGGGAGAAAGAAATGCAGTCGGCGGTGTGCAGGAATGGCTGAGGAGGGTGTGTCACAACGGCTCGCCCTCATGCTTCTACCGTCTGAACCATTCTGACTGCACCCTCGCCATCCGGCAGAAAATAACAGACGGCGGTGTGTCAAAATTCAAAATTTTGACACAGCGTCGTCCTGAAATCCTGACACACCGCCGGCGGTGTGGTCGTTATCGTCCGGTCGATAGGATCGTGAAGAAACGATAGCCGTTGGTGGAAGACTGGAGAGCGTATTCGAGAGTTATATATTCTCCTGTCGAGCTCCACCACGTCGCGCTGAGATTACGGCCTGTGCGGGTTGAGGAAACGGGGCGTCCGTAGAGCGATGAGATCTGGTTGAAGACGCTGTAGTATCGGGCTGTGTTGTCGGAGATCGTCGAGTCGTAGAGCATCGAACCGGTCATGTAGCCGTTCTGATAGAAGAGAGTGGCGTCGGTCCATGTGAAGCCGAATTCGTAGACGTTTCTCAGATATATTTCATTGGTGTTGTAGCCGTCGACCGCGTATCTGCTGTTGTAGAGATAGTCGAGTGAGTTTGACAGAGCAGTCCCGAATGAGAGACCGAAGAGGGGCGAACGGAAAGTTATTGAAGAATGGTAGGCGGCCGGACGCGGTGTCACCGGGCGAGCCATAGCGGGAAGCCTGTTGGGGCGCGAGGGTGGTGCGACTATGACAGGACGTGTTGTTGCTCCGGGACGCGGAACAGTCGATGTTCCGGGACGTTTCGTGGTCGTTGATGTTGAGGCTCCCGGACGTGACGTAGTGCCAGGACGAGCAACTCCGGATGATGTGCCGGGACGTGTTGCGGCGGTCGATGGCTTGGCTGCCGGCTGTTTTCCGGTTGTGGAACCGGGGCGTATGGTTGAAGAACCGGGGCGGGTTGTGGCGGCGGTCGTGTTAGAGTTAGTTTTGCCGGGGCGTGCCGACTGTGCTGTGGCTGATGTTGCGAAGCCTAATGCGAGGAGAACGGCTGAGAGCAGTGTGGCGTAGATCTTTTTCATGACCGTAGGATTTGAAATGGTTGAAAATTAAGGTTTCCGATCCCTCGGGATCTGGTTGGAGAGATGTGGGCTGTCATTTCTATAGACTGCCGGCAGGCGGAATGGTTTAACGTGGTTGGCCGGCGACGGTTCAATGCGGGTGGATGAAACGCAACAACGGTGCGCTGCGAGGTTAATGGCAACGCACCGTCGGGTGTGGGATTGATGTCAGCGGCCGATTGTCAGCGTTGTGAAGTATCTGTATGGGCCTGAGATCATCGGGGCATAGGTCAGAGTGATATAGTCACCGCCTCCGCCAAACCATGTTGCTGTCAGTGAGGTTCCGGCTGAATTTCTGATTGCGGGCGCTCCATAGAGACCGGTCAGATAGGCATAGGTGTCATAATAGCGTGTGACGTCGTAGCTGACTGTCGGATCGAAGAATTGAGATCGTACAAGTCCGGTTGTTCCGAAGAAGAGGGTTGCATCGGGCCAGAAGAAGTTGAACTGGCTGACGCCTGTCAGATAGACTTCATTGTTCATATAGCCGTCGATAGCGTAGCCTCCGTAGTAGAGGTTGTCAAGGGCTGTGTTGAGAGCGATTCCGTAGGTCAGTCCGAGGATGTTGCCGATGAGAGAGCCGCGATAGGCGGGACGCCAGCGTGGCGGTGGTACGGGACGGGACCAGGGTCTGATGACCGGCCGGCCTGGGCGCACCGGCGGACGCATCATAGGCGGACGGCTGGGACCGGGACGGAAGGCAGGTCCGGAAACAGGCCGGTGGGGTTTTCCCGGGCGATGGTCGAATCCGGGGCGATGGTGGTTGTTTCCGGGAGCGGAGGGACGGAATCCGTCATGGTGGTTTCCTCCGGAGGGTTTTCCGTTTCCGGGACGGTTGCCGTGGTTGTTGTTGTTTCCGGTTTCCGGTTTTGAGGGTCTGGAAGAGGATCCGGGACGGATGTTTCCTGCCGGCCGATAATTTGAATTGGAGTTCGGGTTAGATGGCCGTCCGGGGCGCGAGGCATTCGGTGATGAAGGGCGGGTTGCCGATGGGCCTTTCTGGCGGTTCTCCTGCCGTGACTGACGGATTGATGACTGTGTCCGGTTTTCCGTGCGCCGGCTCTGAGCTTCGGCGAATGGAGCGGCAAGAAG
>JAIDJZ010000214.1 GCA_029051965.1 Paramuribaculum sp.
TCGCCGTCGAGGATGAGGGCGAGGGGGAAGTTGAGTCCTCGGCAGTGGTCGGGTGTGCGTGAGGAGACGAGGATGGGTTGCCAGCGGGGATCGGGGAGGGTGCGGAGCTTCCGTTTTGGGAGAATGCGGTTGATGTCGGCACGGGAGCGCCCGACGACGCAGAAAGGGTCGCCGGGCTGCACGACGGTGGCTCGCCAAAGAACGTAGTCGGCGAGGGTCTGTCGGAGGATGTCTATTGATGCGGGGGTGTTGCAGAGGATGAGGCGCTGGGGCTGGCGGCGTGCTCGCTGTCGCTCGAGGTGGGCTACGGCGCGTCGGGCGTGGGGGTGCAGGCGATAGCCGACCCAGCGTTCGAACTGGGCGGCATAGTCGCGGCGGAAGAGGTGGCGCGGACGCGGCGGGATGTATGGGTGCGGCATCATATCCGCAAAGATAGGTTGCGTAGACTGTCGCGTGGGGCGAAATTCAAGATTTGTCCGGAGTGGATTGCAATCTCAAAAAGAATGTTTTTTCTCGGGTGATAGATTCTGGAGGTGGTGTCTGTCTATAAAAAAATGACTTCTAACTATACCGTATACACAATATGACACTGATATTCCTGAATACGTACCAAATTTATGCTACAGACAATCCGCAGGTCTGTTTTCGGCTGAAAGCGGCAGTTGAACGAGTGGATGTGAGTGAAGGATTTCAATAGCTAACTGGCTGAAAAGAATTACTTCACATGGGTTACAAACCTTTGAATAGTTCCATAAGAATGTAAATAAATCTAAAATTCACATTTTATGGATACTAAACCCAATTTAGGGACACCGAACCGACAAGACGTTATTTATATAGAGGCACTCAAGACAGGGGACAGTAAAATCTGCCATCAGTTTTTCTACCATGAAATCGGAGGTATACTCCATAAGATCAGAATAGAGATTTTCAGTGGTCTGATTGAATTCGACGAGATGGTCAGCGAGCTTTATCTATTCCTTTCGCGAAGCGACTGGTCGAAGCTTAACGGGTTTGACGGGCGAAACGGCTGCAGACTGCGGACGTGGATGATCCCTGTTGCGTGGCGCTTCTTTATCAGCGCGCGCGAACGGCTTGTGTGTGACAGCGGAGACGGTCATAAGGCGGTTTCGGATGTTGATGCGTTTCAGGATGATCTGCGTATTCAGATTGCGATTGATGTCAATGCTGTGCTTGCGCGTATGCCAAACCGGCGTTATGCGGATATAATCCGTCTGCTGCTGGTCGAGGGTTACAGTGCGCAGGATCTGGCAGATATGCTTGAAATGCGGGTGGAGAATATCTACAATCTGAAGCACCGTGCTATTGCGCAGTTTATTGCGTGTTATGGGCGGCGATAGGGGGCGGTCCGTGATAACGGCCCGTTTGCGGCGTTGCTTTCGGCACTCGGATTCGGTCACGGACGCCAGTCCGCTCCCATCATCCTCGGCCTTAGCGCCTAGCATCCGAGCCGTTCTGACGAACCTTAGGGCGGTTCGTGGTAATGGCTCATCTGCGTCTTAGGGCGGTCCGTGATAACGGCCCGTTTGCGGCGTTGCTTTCGGCACTCGGATTCGGTCACGGACGCCAGTCCGCTCCC
>JAIDJZ010000215.1 GCA_029051965.1 Paramuribaculum sp.
TCGCCGTCGAGGATGAGGGCGAGGGGGAAGTTGAGTCCTCGGCAGTGGTCGGGTGTGCGTGAGGAGACGAGGATGGGCTGCCAGCGGGGATCGGGAAGGGTGCGTAGTCGCTTTTTAGGCAGAATGCGGCTGATGTCGGCACGGGAGCGGCCGACGACGCAGAAGGGGTCGCCGGGCTGCACGACGGTGGCTCGCCAGAGGAGGTAGTCGGCGAGGGTCTGTCGGAGGATGTCGATGGTGGAGGGTGTGTTGCAGAGGATGAGCCGCTGGGGCTGGCGTCGTGCGCGCTGCCGCTCGAGATGGGCCACGGCGCGTCGGGCGTGGGGATGCAGACGATAGCCGACCCAGCGTTCGAACTGGGTGGCATAGTCGCGGCGGAAGAGGTGGCGCGTGCGTGGTGGAATATATGGGCGGCTTTGCAACATATCGCCGCAAAGATAGTCCGCTGGAGTAAAAAAGAGAGTTGTAATTCAATTTTTGTATGGAGGACTATGTGTTGTGGTGTGTTTGGTTGTATATTTGCAGAGCCAATGCACAATGAGCGTCAGCTGTTTCCGTAGAGCCGCGGTTGTCACTCCGAACTATCTTCGGGTGTTGCGGCAAACTATGAAAAAGATGATGATCTCAGTGGCTGGATTAATGAAAGAAATTGACTGATATGATAACTTTCTCTCTGATATTATTGTTGATCGTTGCAGCTGTGGGGGTGTTTGTCCCAGACAGATACATCCCTAAGAAACGACCTCGCAAACCACGACGCCGCTCATCGGATTCTCATGGTCTGCCGTGGATGAATCCGAATTTCCGGAAAAGGAAAAGATAATAGTGATTTCGAAACAGTCAGCAGTGTTCTGAAGTTGCTCGCGGATTACTTTTTTTTGATGCGTGTTCCGTTTTTGTTCCGGATGTTTATGAGAAAAAAGGGTGTGTCATAACGGCTCATCCGGTTCGTCGTCAGATGGATACGGGTTCGGAAATCCGCTGACCCAAAAAAACGGCGTGTTCCGTTTTTGTTCCGGCTATTTTCGGAAAAAGGGTTTAACTCATTGAGTTAAACCCTTTTGTTGGAAAAATGTCGGGGTGAGAAGACTCGAACTTCCGACCTCCACGTCCCGAACGTGGCGCGCTGCCAACTGTGCTACACCCCGAGGCAGCAATCAGGAATTGTCTTGTTTCCTTTTGCGAGGGCAAAGTTAGTAAATTTATTTTAAATAGCCATGCATTTTTTTAGAAACTGATCAAAAAAATCTATTCTTTGTCGGGCGAAGGTGTGCAATCCGCTAATAAATTGAGAGTTGGAGCGGGGTGCTTTTTTTGAGCGGTTGTGTGTGTGATTTGAAGCTAAAGGCGGAATTAGTGTGTGGCGGGGCTATTCCCGGGATGGGTGTTGCGTCCGGTGCGGGCGCTTGCTACGGGGTGGTTTCGCCGGCTGTTCCGGCAATGGTGGAGTAGTGCGCCTATGCCGGAGAATATGGCGAAGGTCGCAATGATTGTCAGCCAGTGCCATAAGAGGGTCGGGGATTGGAGTATGGTCTCGGTCATCGGAAGCTGTCTCTTATACAAATATTACGCTGACGACGATCTTACGACTGAAGAA
>JAIDJZ010000216.1 GCA_029051965.1 Paramuribaculum sp.
GTTCTTCATTCTGGAATACTCCAACTCTCTTGCCGGAATGTCACTGAGCGAAAAGATAACCCAATCGGTGTTCAACTCGGCGGTTCCGCGGTCGGCAGGGTTCTCATCGGTCAGCCCCGCCGGATTTCTCAACGTCACCCTCGTCGCCATCATGTTTCTGATGTGGGCCGGCGGAGGAGCGCAGTCGACCGGCGGAGGCATCAAAGTCAATACCCTCGCGGTCATCTGGCTCAATCTGAGGGCAATCGTGACCGGATCGCCTCGTGTGACAGCCTACAGACGGACAATCGCCGTCGGATCCATACGCCGCGCCAACGCCGTCGTGGCCATCTCTATATTTTCCTATTTTCTTCTTTCCTTTCTGCTGCTCGGGCTCGAACCGAAGATCCCGACACGAATACTCCTATTCGAATCCTGCTCGGCCCTCTTCACGGTCGGCTCTTCGCTCGGTGCCACACCTCTGCTCTCCGTCCCGTCCAAACTGCTGCTCTGTGTAGCAATGTTTCTGGGCCGGGTCGGCATTATCTCACTCCTGATGGGTGTTGTCAGAACAAACCCGCAGACGACCGCCCACTATCCCTCAGACAGCATTATCATCAACTAACCCGATCAACACCCCCACACCACTATGCGTTTTCTAATCATCGGACTCGGAATCTACGGATCAAATCTCGCAATCGACCTCACTAATATCGGCCATGAAGTGATCGGAGTCGATTCCAATCCATCGCTTGTCGAAGGAATCAAGGAGATGATCTCGACCGCCTACATCATCGACGCAACCGACGAGACCGCCCTCTCGGCTCTACCTCTCCACAACGTCGACCTCGTCATCGTCGCCATCGGCGAAAGTTTCGGCGCATCGATCCGCATTGTGGCGCTTCTGAAAAAAATCGAAGTGGCCCACATCTACGCCCGCGCAATCGACAGACTCCACGAATCCATTCTCGAAAGCTTCGAAATCGACCGCATCCTCACCCCCGAACAGCGAGCTGCCTCGGATCTCGTCGACGAAATGGGCGTCAACGCCCGCATTTCTTCACTGCGCATCGACGACGACACATTCATAATGAAATTCCGTGTCCCCGAACGTTTCGTCGGGCTCGACTATCCCGACATGCATCTCGAAAAGGATTTCCATCTCAGACTGATTGCAGTGACGCGCGGCGAGAAAACACGCAACATTATCGGACTCTCCCACATCTCACAGAGACTGCTGCCCGATCCTGAAAACAGCAAGGTAGAACCGGGCGACATGATCGTCTGCCAGGGACGCGCATCCGATTTCAACCGCCTCTACGAACATCTGCGCGACTGACATCATCCATCCCTGTCTGCAATCCCATAAAAAACGGAGTGCCGGGTCAGCCCGACACTCCGAAATTATTTTTGAGATGAATCCGGATTATTTCACCAGGATCTTGCTTGCGTTGTTGCCCTGACGGCGGATGTAGATGCCGGGGGTGAGGTTGTCGCCGCTGACGCGTACGCCCTGGATGGTGTAGTATTCGACAGCTGCATTTCCGTCAGCCTCGATCGAGCCGATCGAGCCGGGTTCTACGATTGTCGTGAAGTCTACATAGATCGGAGCAAGAAC
>JAIDJZ010000217.1 GCA_029051965.1 Paramuribaculum sp.
TCCTTTCTCAACTCGCTGAAATCACTCAAAAATCCATCTTTATGCTAACCTGAGTTAAAAGTAAACACACTCTTAGACCCCGCGTACCCCAATATGGTCTGCAGGTTATTTCGGGAAAAAAGGATTATATTTGCGGATGAAAAAACAGATAAAATAATTTTCACAATTTACTTATGAGTCATCTATGAAAACAATTACGATCGATTCAATCGATGCCTATAACAGTCTTTACGGGCTTCCGACGCTTCATCCGTTGGTGACGGTCGCTGATCTGACGAAGGCGGAACGGGTGCCGGACGACGGACGTTTTGTTTATGGGGTCTATGCGCTTTTCCTAAAGAGGGGGGTGCAGTGCTCGATCAAATACGGACGCCGGAGCTATGACTATCAGGAGGGAACGATTGTCAGTTTCGCTCCTGGACAGGTCGTTGATGTCGTGATGGACCGGAGTGTGAAGCGTCAGGATGTCGTCGGGCTTATTTTTCACCCTGACATAATTTTCGGCACTCCGCTTGCGGACAAGATCGGAGACTATACATTTTTCGATTATTCGCAGGTCGAGGCTCTTCATCTTTCAGATGATGAACGCGCCAAGTTTCTTGACTGTCTGGAGAAAATCAGCGAGGAGCTGGTCCATCCGGTCGACAGCCATTCGGCGTCGCTGCTGTCGGCTAATATTCAGGTGACGCTCGAATATCTCTATCGTTTCTATGACCGGCAGTTTATCACCCGCCACAAGGTCAATTCCGAAGTCGTGAGCCGGTTCGAGAGGGAGCTTAAGGATTATTACAAGCCGGGAACGCGTGTCGACGGGCTTCCGACGGTTGCCTATTTTGCGGACCGTGTGGCTCTGACTCCGGGTTATTTCGGGGATCTTGTCAGGAAGGAGACGGGAATGAGCCCGAAAGATATGATTTCGCTCCATCTGATCAAGCTTGCGAAGCATCGGCTCGCAACAACGGCGGCGGATGTCGGAGAGATTGCCTATGGACTGGGATTTGACTATCCGGCGCATTTCTCGCGGATGTTCAAGCGTCTGACGGGGGTGAGTCCGACGCAGTATCGGGAGGAGGTGCTTTGAAAGGCGGTTTGGGGCGGTTCGTGATGATGGCTCATCTGCGGCTTAGGGCGGTTCGTGATGATGGCTGATCTGCGTCTTAGGGCGGTCCGTGATAACGGCCTGTCTGCGGCGTTGCTTTCGGCACTCGGATTCGGTCACGGACGCCAGTCCGCTCCCA
>JAIDJZ010000218.1 GCA_029051965.1 Paramuribaculum sp.
ATGGGTATAAGAGACATATATCTTACTGATCTTTAACCTACTCTCAGTTAATATACATTTATACCAAACCGACCTCTGGAATGATTGCAAGAGTCTTAAATCCGAAGTGGACATATATCCCTCTGCTTCTTTCTTTTCTTTCTCTGATACTTATTGTCGCCGCTCTGACAAATGGATTCAGCTATGACATCATTTCGCGCATTGACTATGTCGACGGCCAGATTGTCAGGGCCATCAATGGCACACATTCACCGTTCTGGGACTCATTCATGTATCAGTTTACCCAGAAATGGCTCTGGGTTCCGTTCTATGTGACAATCGTTGCATTCCTGTCAATGAATTTCACATTGAAACAGATGTTTTTCATCACTATCTCGATCGTGCTTGTCATTCTGCTTGCCGATCAGATCTGCGCCGGCGTCCTCCGACCGATGTTTGCCCGCTTCCGTCCGTCGCACTCCCCTCTGGCTGACACTCTCCATTTCGTCAACGGTTATCGCGGCGGCAACTACGGGTTTCCCTCATGCCACGCAGCGAACGCGGTTGCCCTCGCCACGTTTCTCAGCTACATCTGCCGCAACCACCGTGTGACCTCACTTCTGACGGTGTGGTTCGTGCTGATGGGACTGACGCGAATGTATCTCGGCGTCCACTACCCGTCGGACTTGATTGTCGGTTCGATTATCGGAATTCTCATAGGTGGCGGCATCGGCTCGCTGTGCTGCCGTTTCAGCAATGTGCGCCCGATTACGGAGTCGCGCCTGATCTGGCTTCCGTGGACGGCTTTCGGACTGACCTGCCTATGGATCGTGGGACGGTATCTGGCTGACACGTTCGCATGACAAACCACCTTATTTGTTATCCTCTTTCCCTACCGCATCTTCCCGCCGTCATTCGCCGCGGGAAGATTCTTTTTAGCTAATTTTTAGGTTTTGAGGGCTAATTTTATTAAAAATATGAGGCGGCGGTATTAAATCATTTTAAATCGTCGGGCAGGGTTGTTTTCGGAATGATTATTGCACTAACTTTGTGACGGACAAATGGCAGTCGTCTGACATGGCGTCAGCCTGACAGTCCTTCCGATCAGATTATTAATTCCAACCAAACTAACCACAACTTTTTTATAAAATGAAACTGACCCGACACATTCTCGTAATTGCCACCGGAGCGCTGGTAGCATCGGCGGCAGCAGCAGCTTGTTCCGACTCAACCAAAGCTTCGGCTACGGATGGTTTCCT
>JAIDJZ010000219.1 GCA_029051965.1 Paramuribaculum sp.
TAAGTAAGGGGTCAAATTTAAATGACTCCAATAAGCGCGCATATTGCATAAAAGAGTTTCGTGCACATACTATCGATTAAATTTGAACACTTACCTATTCTAAATAATGGCTAAATATTCAGGAAAAGCGGTGGTGGTCAACCATCCCGCCCACGAAGTATACTCTAAAATTTCCGATCTCAGCTCTTTTCAGCAGCGTCTGGAAGCTCTTCCCGAAGCCGCTCGCAATGCTCTCGGCGACGTCAGATTCACTTCCGACTCGATTGTCATCACTGCTCCGGCAGTAGGTGAAATGACTTTCAACGTAGTTGAGCGTCAGCCCGATTCCCATCTGCGTCTGGCTGCGGCTAATTCCCCCGTCCCTTTCGCGATTGCAATAAACTTGGCTGCTGAATCCGAATCTTCAACTAAGGTCGAGACTGTTCTTGATGTCGAAATTCCCGCTATGCTCCGTCCGATGATCGGAGGCAAGATGCAGGAAGCCGCCGACAAATTCAGCGAAATGTTCTCGACTCTCTTCGCCTGATTCTGCATAATCTATTGGAATGAAGAAGATCGCTCTCCTCCTTTTTATTATTTCATCTTATTGGTTGACCGGATGCAATACTGTCGATTCCGACAGGATTCCTCCGGTCAACGTCAATCTTATCTTCACGACAATTGGCGAATGGGAACTCTATGGCGTTTCCGGTGCCGGGTCCTATCAGCGTTTCATCGCCCCGTTGCGTCAGCCTGCCGGATTTCCCTACAAAGGACTTGAAGGAACTGGTTTCGGTGGGCTTTTGCTTGTCGCCGATCCGATGGGCGACTATCAGGTGTTCGATCTCGGTTGTCCCGTGTGCGTGCCTGAGGTCAGTCGAATCGTTCTTGATGGCGATGCCGATGTGGCGGGCATTTTCCGTTGCAATAAATGCGGTAGCACCTACGATGTTTTCGCCTACGGCACTCCTCGCTCTGGACCCGCTTTGTCCGACAAATACGGCCTCCAGCGCTATCGCATAACATTTACCGGTTCATCTCCATATGCAATAATTTCACGCTGATATTGGCTTCTCTCCCTCCTCAAAATTTTGCACATTGGCAATTTTTCATTAACTTTGCCAAACAAATCGGTCCTTAAGCGCCCGAACCATTCGCTCGAATGGTGGAATGGTAGACACGAAGGACTTAAAATCCTTTGGCCATTGCGGCCATGCGGGTTCGAGTCCCGCTTCGAGCACAGATATTGATGGTGTGTCAGAATTTTCGAATCTGACACACCATCTTTTCTTTCGATTGTTGGTTGCGATTAGTGGCGTAGCTTGTCGGCAAGCTCTTCAGCCTTGATCGCTGCTTTTTCAAGCACATCCGACATCTTCGATTTGGCTTTGTCAGTGAATGATTCGGCCGCATCGCCGACCTTATCCTTGATGTTGGCAGTCGCGCCGCTGACCTGTTCCTTCATCGAAGCAATCTTCTCGGCGATCTCCGTTTTGGCAACCTCTTTTTCCGCTTCGACTGCCTGTTTTTCTGCCGAAGCACTTACCTCTGCGGCTGCCTCTGATACAATCTCTGCCGCTTGGGCTTTTTTCATTTCATCTTGTAGATCCATAGTGTTTATCATAATTTGGTTAGACAGATGACTTATTAACGCCTCGCTCTCCGAAACTGTTCAATCCGGAAAACACCGGAGCCGCCCTGATTTCAGGACGGCTCCGGCGTTACAATATGCATCTCTCTGACAGGGTCAGAGAAGACTCGACTTTATCGTGTCGACGATATAGCGGACATGCTCGTCCGTCACCCACGGGCCGGCCGGCAGACAGATGCCGGTGGCGAAGAGCGACTCGCTGACGCCGTTCGTGTAGGCCGGATTGTTGCGGTAAACCGGCTGCTTGTGCATCGGCTTCCACAACGG
>JAIDJZ010000022.1 GCA_029051965.1 Paramuribaculum sp.
CTTCAGTCACGTAGCTACGGCTACGCTCCTTCATCACAAGACAAAAATCACTCAGAGATATGCGACCCCAGCATTAGCAAATATTGGGGAACCGGCTCTTAGATTCTGAGGGGATTTAGCTGTCGGTTTTGACAAAATTCGTTATTTTTGCATTTGAAATCAAACGAACGTCATATGTCGCTTAATACTATAAATTATGCTTGCCGATGCATCGTTGAAATCCTTCAGGAGGGTGGCGTGGAAGAGGTCGTGGCTTGTCCTGGATCTCGTAACACACCTTTGCTGATCGCTCTGTCGCGTTGTCCGAAACTTAAAACGACGGTCGTTGTCGACGAGCGGACCGCGGGCTTTATCGCTTTGGGGAAAGCTTTGGTTTCGGAATCGCCGGTAGCCGTTGTCTGTACGTCCGGAACGGCGTTGCTTAATTTCGCACCTGCAGTAGCGGAGGCATATTATAGAAAAGTCCCTCTCTTTGTCATCTCAGCCGACCGTCCGGTAGAGTGGATTGATCAGGATGATTCTCAGACGATCCGCCAGTTCCGGGCTTTTCAGAACTTCGTCAAAAACAGCTATGACATCCCAGCCTATGTCGCAGGAGATACGAAATGGTATGTCAACCGAATCATCAATGATGCGTTGATTTCTGTGAGAATGCAGCCTGTCGGTCCGGTGCATGTCAATGTGCAGATTCCAGAACCGATCGGCAAACTCATGGAGGTTGCTGATCCTAAGGAGCGGCAGATCCGGCTGGTCGAGCCGGTGTCCGAACTCGGGGCTGACACTCTGACCGATCTTGCGGCACTCCTTGAATCTCCGTCCAAAGTGATGGTGATAGCTGGTTTTTCAGCTCCCGATGAAGCTCTTAACCGCGCGCTGAAGAGTCTGTCGCGGTTGCCGAATGTGGTAGTGTTGACGGAGACGCTTGCCAATCTTCGGGGGGATGATTTTGTCTGTGAAATTGATGCTACGCTGAGTGCGATGTCGGAGCGCGAACGTGAGGAGCTGGCGCCTGATGTAGTGATTTCCTTTGGCGGAGCTCTCGTTTCGCGTATGGTCAAGCAATACATTCGCGACACAAGGCCGGCTCAGCATTGGCATGTTGGTCACTCGCTGACGACTGTTGACTGTTTTATGTCGCTGACACTTCGTATCGAACTTGATCCGGCTGCGTTCTTCGGCTGTCTGGCCGAGAAACTCAGTCCTGATGGTCGTGTGAGTGATTACCGTCGTCGCTGGATTGTCGCGAGGGATGCCGCGCGATCCCTTCACCAGTCCTATGTGGCGCGTGCGCCGTGGTCGGATCTCAAGGCTTTCTCGGTCATGATGCCCCGTATTCCAGGAAATTATAACCTGCAATTGTCCAACGGGACACCGGTGCGTTATGCCCAGCTGTTCGGCGGTTTTACGTTCCACAGGTCAGATTGCAACAGAGGGGTGAGCGGTATTGACGGGTCGACTTCAACGGCATTGGGTGCGATGACTGTCTATAAGTCTGCTCCGACATTGTTGATTACGGGAGATATGAGTGCTCAGTATGATGTCGGCGCGCTTGGCTCGGGTTTGCTTTCTTCCGCCTTCAAGATGATTGTCATGTGCAACGGCGGTGGCGGAATATTTCACTTTATAAAGTCAACGCGCGATCTTGACATTGTGGACAGATGTTTTGACCAGCCATGCAGTTTCCCGGCGGAAAGACTTTCTCAGGCCTATGGTCTGAGGTATTTTGAAGCAGCGGATGAAGATTCGCTCAGGGCGTCGCTGCCGGAATTCCTTAATGAGACGGAAAAGCCTGCAATGTTGGCTGTGATAACCGACGGGGAGCTGTCCGGGGAAGTGCTTGCGGGGTATTTCGCTCAGAAACGCCCGTAAGCATATGCGGCCCGGAGGGGGTCGGCACTTCCGGCCTTACTTGCACAATCGGAACTATTTGAGTAATTTTGCCTGTTATTAATTCAATCAGACTGTCAATTTGATTATTATGAGAATCTGGACAACAATTAAAGAATATAGCGACATCCTTTTCCAACAGTGCGGAAAGGTAGCCAAAATAACAATTAATCGTCCTGAGGTCTACAATGCATTTCGTCCTCAGACAAATAAAGAGATGCTTGACGCGATGGCATATTGCCGCGAGGCCAACGATATCGGTGTCATCATTCTGACCGGAATCGGCGACAAGGCGTTTTGTTCAGGCGGTGACCAGAAAGTAAAGGGCGTCGGAGGCTACATTGACGAAAACGGAGTCCCGCGTCTTAATGTGCTTGATCTCCATAAAGCGATCCGCTCGATTCCCAAACCTGTTATTGCGATGGTCAATGGCTATGCTATTGGTGGCGGTCATGTGCTGCACGTTGTCTGCGACCTTACTATAGCATCCGAAAACGCACGCTTTGGACAGACCGGACCTAAAGTCGGAAGTTTTGATGCCGGATTCGGGTCGTCATATCTTGCGAGATGTGTAGGTCAGAAAAAAGCGCGTGAAATCTGGTTCCTCTGCCGTCAGTATACGGCGCATGAGGCCGAACAGATGGGTATGGTGAACAAGGTAGTCCCATTCGAGCGCCTCGAGGATGAGACTATGGAGTGGTGTGAAACCATTCTGACGCGCAGCCCGATGGCTATTCGCATGATCAAGCGTGCGCTTAATGCGGAGCTCGACGGACAGCGTGGTATGATGGAATTTGCCGGTGATGCCACATTGATGTATTATCTGATGGAGGAAGCACAGGAGGGTAAGAACGCATTTCTTGAGAAGCGTACGCCCGATTTTGATAAGTTTCCCAAATTCCCCGGCTGATGTTGAAAGCACAGTACGCGCGTTACATACTTGACTTCAAGTCTCTGGCGAGAACGTCCCGCGAGATTATGTCGCAAAAAGAGACTTTTTTTATCAAGGTGTGGGATGACGAGAACCCGGAGGTTTTCGGGCTCGGAGAGTGTGCGCTTTTTCGTGGGTTAAGCAGCGATGACAGACCCGATTTTGAGGCAAAGCTAAGTGATGTGTGCCAGTCGCCCGGTTCATATGGAATTGAGGAACTGAAAGATTTTCCCTCAATTGTTTTCGGGCTTGAGACTGCATTGCTTGACTTGAAAAATGGAGGACGCAGATTGATCTTTCCGGGCGAATGGCCGGATGGCCGGATGGAAATTCCGATCAACGGGCTTGTCTGGATGGGATCGGTCGAGCAGATGAAAGACCGGCTTGACGAGAAGATTTCCGCGGGTTTCCGGTGTGTCAAGTTTAAGGTCGGCGGCGAGGACTTCGAGAGAGAAGTCGCATTGCTTGAGCAGGTCAGGACATTGTATTCGCCGGACGTTCTTGAAATCAGAGTTGATGCCAACGGTGCATTCTCGCCCGACGAGGCTCTGCCTAAAATAGAACGGTTGTCGAAGCTCTCGATTCATTCGATCGAGCAGCCTGTCCGTCAGGGGCAGATTGAGCTGATGGGCGAGATTTGCCGCCTCTCGCCGATCCCGGTCGCGCTTGACGAGGAACTGATAGGCGTCAACGATCCGGAAGCAAAATTCAAATTGCTTTCCACCATAAAGCCTGCCTACATAATTCTAAAACCTGCGTTGTGCGGCGGCTTTTCAGGTGCAGCCGAATGGATCTCGATCGGTCAACTGCTTGACATCGGCTGGTGGGCTACTTCAGCTCTCGAATCTAATGTCGGTCTGAATGCAATTGCCCAGTGGGTTGCCACATATTCGCCTGCGTTGCCGCAAGGGCTGGGCACAGGACAGCTCTACACAAATAATATACCCTCGCCGATATGTCAGACCGGAGAGGTGCTGAAGTATGATGTAAACAAACATTGGATTATCCCTGAACTTTCATGGCAATAATAGGAGACAGCCAGACTATCTGTCTGGTGGAAAGGTTCGTCGAACTCTGGAACGACGAAAGCGATTATATCGAGGCATACACCTCCGGTTCGACCGGAGTCCCGAAAATGATTAAACTGAACAAGTCCGACATGAGGGTCTCCGCGCAGGCTACGTGTGACTTTTTCGGAGTAGACGGCAATTCGCTGGTCTTTCTTCCTCTTGCTGTTGATTATATTGCCGGTAAGATGATGGTTGTCCGGGCTGAGGTCAGCGGGGCGGACATTATGGTTGAGCCGCCGTCCAATCAGCCTCTTAAGACCTGTCCTTCAGCGCCGATTCAGTTGGCGGCGGTCGTTCCGTCGCAGGTCGACGGACTTCTTGCGTCAAAGTGGGTCGGATTGGTCCGGAATCTGATTGTCGGAGGTGCGCCTTTGTCAGAGGTCGATGAAAGAAAACTTATAGATTCCGGTCTGCGGGCCTATGCAACATATGGCATGACTGAAACATGCAGCCATGTCGCAATCCGACGTCTTGGAGAAAAGGTCTACCACGCTTTGCCGACGGTCCGTTTTTCGACAGACGGACGCGGATGTCTTGTGGTTCACTCTGATGTCCTGAGTTTCGGAGAACTAGTGACGAATGATATAGTGACGCTTCATGGCCCGGACTCCTTTGAATGGGAAGGGCGTTATGATAATGTCATAAACTCCGGGGGGATCAAGGTGCTCCCCGAAAATATCGAGCGAAAACTTTCTGATTTGATGAAGGGTCGGGAGTATTATATCACATCCCGGCCGAGCGAGAAATGGGGTGATGCAGTCGTGCGTGTAGTGGAGGGCGACAGCCCGGTTGCGGGGCTTGAGGG
>JAIDJZ010000220.1 GCA_029051965.1 Paramuribaculum sp.
TAGCTTTCACATAACCGGAGCTGCCTGTATGTAGGGGAGTACATGGAAGCCCTCTTTTGCGAGCACTTCGGTTGCGGTCAGAGTCTCAATCGGATCGGGCAAAAGATATTTCGGATCGGGATGGATTTCGAGTTTGATGAAATCTGTTCCGAAGCATTCTCTGGCCAGCCGGGCGGCCAGGATTGCTTCCTGTGCGTTTCGGACACCGGATGTGTTGGGCAGGAACTGCACGTGGTCGCGGTTGATATGCTGAAGCATATCGTCCTCCTCTTCGTTTGCCATGTCGATTCGTTTCATGGCAACAGTAATCATCTGCGATTCTGATGCAAGAATTGATTCGAGCATCAGCCGGTTGGATGAGAATTTACCTGTGCCGACAAACAGGCGTGAGGTGAAGTCTCTCCCTCCGATTTTCAATATGTCGTCCATTTCTGTATGTGATGATTGGTTATTGAAATGTAATTATTGTTCTTTGTCATGTGGAATGCCAAGTAGCTTTTCCATGATCTGCGAAGTATAGAGCATCGGATCGGGTGCATTTATGATCGCACCTGATACGGCAATGCCGCTGACACCGGTTGCCATCAGGTCGTCGACATCCTCAAGAGTTATGCCTCCGATCGCAACGATCGGAATGTCCATCCCGGCGCCACGGACTTCACTGATGATTTTTTTGTAGCCTTCCAGCCCGAGAACCGGTGAAAGTTTCTCTTTTGTCGTGGTGTAACGGAATGGGCCAAGACCGATGTAGTCGATATCCTTGCCTTTGTATTTCAGAATGTCTTCGGCAGTGTTTGCAGTCGCTCCGATAATGGCGTGCGGACCGAGAAGTTCACGCGCCTCGAGCGGGTTCATGTCGTTTTTGCCGAGATGCACTCCCGAAACCTTGAGTTCTTCAACGACATTGACTCTGTCATCAATGACGAGGAAGGCGTCGTGGTCACGGCAGATGTCAATCAGACCGAGAGCTGTTTGCTTGACCTCTTCGTCCGATGCATTCTTCATTCGCAGCTGAATCCAGCGGCATCCGCCTTCGATTGCCATTCTGACTTCTTCGGCGATTGTATATTTTTCAGATGGATTTGTTATAAACTGTAGCATAGTGAATTCGTGTCGTTTTAGTCTATATTTGGTCAAATTCATCAAGTCTTGCTGATAGCATTTCCGGGTCGTGAGCCGACATCAGATAGCCTAGGACTGCAAATCCGTCGAGACCGGCGTCAAGAGCCGATCGAGCGTTTTCTGGAGTTACTCCTCCAAGACCGATGATTTTCATATTAACAGAGGAACGGATTTTTTTGTTCTGCAAACTCAGCTCCTCCAGACCGAACTGAGATCTGTAGCCTTTTTTTGAAATGCTGTCAAACACCGGTGAGATTGTGACATAGTCAGTCCGCGGATCTGTAATGTTTCGGATTTCCTCGAAGCTATGGCATGACTGACTAAGGTTGCCTCTATATGTCGCAGGCGCTTCCGGACATCTGCGATTAAGGTGAAGACCTCCAAGATTGTAGGAACTGAGCAGCTCAAAATGTCCGTGAATCCGGATCTTACTGTGAAGCTTCTGCGGAATGCTGTCAAGGAGACGTTTCATGTCGGAGAGAGTTACATTTGGATGGCGCAGATGTACAAAATCCCATCCGCGACTCAGAATCATTGTGATGAATTCCGTCTCACGCGGATGGATATCTTCCGATGTGATTGCAATCTTTACCATAGAGTAGCGGTTAGCCTCCGTAGAACACTTTTATTATCAACACTTTGTCACCCTCGTTCAGGATATGAGTAGGATAAGATTCTTTTTTGACAACTTTCTGGTTGACTGCAATTGCAATTCCTTTTGTGTCAATGCCGGCTTTCTCCAAAGCTTCCGAGAGAGGGGCGTTTTCGGCAATTGTCAGTTGTTCGCCGTTGATTTCTACATTCATGAGTCTGACTTGTGTTTAGTGATTATGTATTTCATGTGGCGGGGAGCGAAGAGATGGTTCACCGGTCCGTGGCCGTTGCCGACCTTGACTCGTGCACCTGCGTTGAGCGCGCGAGTGATGAATATTTTCCCACGAGTGACGGCTTCTTCGACATCGAAGTCAAGCGCGAGATATGATGCGATTGCGGAGGAGAGTGTGCACCCCGTTCCGTGGGTGTTGGGTGTATGGACCGCGTCGGCTCTCAACGTTATGATTTCAGGCTCGCCTGCAAGAGAAAGGTAGTCGACCTTGACATCTGTACGGTCGCTGTCGCCGCCTTTGAGAAGCACATTGCGGCATCCCAGTTCATGAAGTCTGGCAATCTGCTTGACCGGGTCGTCAGAGCCGGTCAGAGCCTCGGCCTCAGCTCTGTTTGGAGTGATGATCGTTGCAAGAGGAAAAAGTTGCCGGACAACCGCTTCGACTGCGTCAGTAGAAATCAGTCGGGATCCGGACGTAGAAACCATGACGGGATCAACGACAAGGTTGCGAACGCCTTGAAGTTTCAGCGTTTTGGCAACCGTGTCAACAATTTCTTTACTGTAGAGCATGCCGGTTTTGACCGCTTTCGGAGGAATGTCTGTCCACACCATACGGATCTGCTCTTCGACCATTTTCGGCGTTACGCCTTCGATCAGACTCACGCCGGTTGTGTTCTGGGCTGTCAGTGATGTGATGGCCGTCATGCCATAGCACCCGATGGCCGATATGGTTTTCAGATCCGCCTGAATTCCTGCTCCTCCGGAAGAATCAGATCCGGCAATTGAAAGAACCGGGATATAATGTTTCATTTAGCTCTGATTTGTATTGGAATCAATCGTTTAGGATTCGGTCTCTGGCTTGCTGGTTGCCGAAGAACTGCCTTCTGGCGCAGTTGGCGACACATCTTGTTTCCGTCTGTTGCCATTTTTGCCGTCCCTTTTGTAGCGGCGTCGGTTTCGGCCAGATGAGCGTTTTTTTGTGGCCTCCTGAGTGGAATCCGACGGTTTTTCCAC
>JAIDJZ010000221.1 GCA_029051965.1 Paramuribaculum sp.
CGGTGCTTTGTTTATAACACACATTTATTTTGCATTTTCGGGGGTTGGGTGGGTGAATGCGGCCGGCTTAACCCCACACCCTCACACCCGCGCGGCCCGCGCCATATGGCGCTGCCCGCTCTGTTGTCGTTATGATGATGGACTTCTTGTCTGTTTACTTGGCCGATGCAAGAGCGTTGGCGCGTTCAACATATTTTTCGAAGTCGATGTTCATGCGTGAGCCAAAGCTGGGATATTCGTCGATGATTGTCTGGTAGACCTCAGCTTCTTTTGTATGGTTCTTCTGAGCGTTGTAGACGTTGGCTTCTTTCATGAGGAAGTAGGGGGTGAGGGCGGGATTCTTGTCGGAGATCTTCACCGCTTTTTCATAGCATGAAATAGCTTCATCCAATTTGTCGAGGTTCACGTAGCAGTCGCCTTCGAGCGATTTTGCAGTCGCTCCGATTACGTTTTCTTTCGAAGAGTATTTCGAGAGATAGTCGAGAGCTTCCTGATACTGGCCTTTTTTGTAGAGGAGGATGGCTGTGTTGAGGGCGGCGCGGTTGCCTGCTTCATAGCCATATTCGTCGGCTACCTGCTGATATTGTACGAGTGCGGTAGAGTCGTTGCCGACAAGCATTTCGAGGTCGGCCTGTCCGATCGCGTTGTTGGAATTTTCGATGCCCGGTTTGCGGATGGCAAACATGTAGATGAGGATGATTGCAACAACAGCAACAACACCGATGCAGCCCCACATGATGAGTTTCTGGTTCTTTTCAACGGTCTGTTCGATGCCGGTCAGAGTGTCATTTAAGTTGTCAACTCCTGTTTGAGTCTCGTTTTCTTTTTTGGTAGACATGATATGTTCTTAGTTTTTTTATTTCCGAAATATAATCGGGCGTCAGGCGTGAAAAAATACCTTATTTTCCCGAACTGCAAAATTAATAGTTATTTACCGAATCTGAAAATTTTTGGGCCACAAATCTTTCCAATCTCATTATTTGTGGTTTGATGTGTGAATTGAGGGAGTGAACACCTTCGGTGCGGCACGTGTTTTGTCAGAAACGGTTTTTTACGGATTCAGAGAACGCGCCGGACAAAAAGCGCGGAGTCCGGACATTTAAGAGCCGGTTCCCCAATATTTGTTAACGCTGGGGCGGTCAAGCGTCGTGCAGATGTGTTCGCGCAGAGAGGGAGC
>JAIDJZ010000222.1 GCA_029051965.1 Paramuribaculum sp.
TTTCGACATAGAATTCACCGGAGGTGACACAGCCTAAGTTGGCGATTTCGAGATTGAAGGTCGATGCGATTCCGGTGCGGCATTCGGCTGCTCCGCTGATTGCCGTGAGGGCAAGTTCGGATGCGTTAGCAACGCCGCTGACCGAGACTTTGTCGATGTGGATCGAGTTTTCCGGAACGACATAGCCGTAGAATGCGATCGAGACAGAGCTGAACGATGTGTAGTCGCTGAGAGGAACTGTGATTTCTTTCCATCCGGATTCTTCGGCTCGTGCGCTATAGACAGCTCCCGGGATGATGTGCTGTCGTCCGTCGCCGAAGTCTACGCCGACGGCAAGCTGCACTCCACTCTGATATTCAGGGCCCTGATACATGTAGAACGTGAGCACCGGCGAGGTGGCGAGTGTCAGGTCGAGTCGGGGTGAGAGGAATCCTCCGGAACCGAAATTCATGTCGAGGTCTGTCTCGCATGTTGCGATTCCGAATCCGTCAAGTCCGTCGGCCGAGGGGTCGTAGCCTTTGTGGCGGATATACCATGTAGCTCCGAATGAGGCTGTTCTGAACCACGGACCGTTGTTCATCGTCTGCTGAGGCCATGATTCCTCGTAGGGGAGAGTACGGCTTTCGCCGACTGTCAGAATGTTCGAAGCAGTTGCATAGCCTTCGGCATCGGCGTTGACGGGCGCTACGTAGTACATGAGAGGCTGCAGGTCGTCGCCAAGTCCGGATTTGGGATCGTTGTCAATGAAATGGCATTCCTTGAGGTCGCGTCCGAGGAGACGGTATTCGGTATTGCCCTCTTCGTCGGGAACGGGTTTGTAGACGAGGTAGCGGAGATTTTCAAGGTCGATCGGGCGGCCGCTGTCGTCGACAGAAGCTACTGAAGCGGGCCATTCGAGATAGACCTGGTTCGGGTTTATGAGTGTGGCCTGAAGAGACTTCACTGCGACGGGTTCGCCTTTGCGCATGTCGATAGAAGTTTCGGCATCATATCCGTCGCCGACGGAGTTGGAGGCCACGACACGGTAGGAGTGGACAGACTGTGAGACAGAGTTGTCGGTCCATGAGATTTTTTCGCCCGGGTTTTTGTCGGCCAGCGTCGCGCAGGGTTCAGCCGCGCCGTTCTTGTAGATGTTGACTGTCAGCGGACCCTGAACGGGGGTGCGTCCGGCAGAGACAGTCGGCAGAGTGAAGCTGAGCTGAACTTCGGTGTCCGATTTTTTCAGGGCAGTCAGGTTTTCGACAGCTGCGGGTATTTCTGCGGAACAGTATGCCTCGACATGGATGTCGTCGATAGAAAGATGTTCCATCGTTTCGGAAATATGATGGAATCCGATGAAGCGGTCTCCTTCGCGTGGGGCGAAATAGACGGTCTGCGTGATTCCGGGACGGTCTGAGAAGCTGGAAACGGTCTCTTTGTAGAGGACTTCAAAATCCATGTCATCGACGGTCGGCTCGGAACCGACGGCCACTCTGAATTTGCTGCCGTAGCCGTAATATGCATAGTATTTGAAGGTCAGTTTATAGACTGTTCCTTCTTCAAGCTTCAGGGAGGGGGTGATCAGCCAGTCGTCGGCAGTGACATCGCGTTTGCCGTAGTAGAAGGCGCAGTAATATTCGTCATCATAGATCCATTCGGGAGTGTCCCAGTCGCCGCCGTTGCCGTCGCCGTTGGCATCGATGAGGGTGAATGCGTCGAGAGAGGATCTGGTGTTGAACGATTCGTCGAACGGCAATGACATGGGCGCGCCCATCTTTAATGAGTTGGATTTGGTCGTTCCGGCAGTGTTGCCGCCCGCATAGGGGGTAATCGTGTAGTGATAGTAGGCCCACGGGAAATCGGCTTTTTCGGTGAACGAGTTTCCTTTTGCGGAGCGCGCGACGATAACGCCGCCGGGATTTCTGACGATCTTGTAGCGGAGGTCGGATGTCGGAGCTGCATTTCCGTTGGCGTCGGCTGGAGTTTCCCAGTTTAGAACTGCCGAGTCGGATTCTTTGTCGTAGGTAAGGGTCAGTTCGGAGACATTCGACGGGGCGTATGGTCCGACGAAAATGTTGGTCGCTGCCGGCGAACCGGTGTAGCCGTTTGCTGACAGAGTGACAATCAGATTGTGTGAGCCTTCAGAAAGTCCGGTGAGCGTTTCGGAGATTCTGTCGCCGGGGGTTACGTTCTTTTCGATTACGGGAGTGCCGTCGAGAGCGACCGACATGCCTATTTCGCCGGTCATTGGCGACTGGTCGTAGGTCGTGGTCGGAACCGTAAATGTCTGGGTTCCGCTGGTGTTGGCGGGATTGGCGGCAGGTTTGGAGTGGTCTGTGTGGTCAGC
>JAIDJZ010000223.1 GCA_029051965.1 Paramuribaculum sp.
ATCTACAGTCGTAAGATCGTCGGCAGCGTAATATGTGTATAATAGATCAACATAGCTGCGCTCGTTCAAGAACTTATCCAATCCGGTTACCGGGTTGGCAATCCTTTGTGCATAGCGGTCTGCATCATTTGCCGTTGAACTGTATATGGATTCAAAAAACTGGTTTTGGTAATCAAAATAGTTGTATCCGGTCCAATTTTTTCGATATTCCTCAAACGGCAGGATTACTGAATAGGACTCTTTGTCGGCTGGATCATTATATCCGTAGTGGAACGCTTCAAACAAGGGCGCAAGCTGATAAATACGGTTTGATGCGTAATTTGCCAGCTGCAGAGCCAAAGTCTGGTTGCCGGATTCTTTCATTTTTGGGCACACCACTCCCAAAAGGACTTTCCGCGCCACATCTTGCCAGTAGCATACTCTCCAGTTGAGTTTATTTTTGTATTGCCAGTTATTGACCGGATTTAGATCTGCCTCTTTCACCATCTGTGCATCAAGCCATTTCAAATCACCAAGTAATCTGCGCAGATACGCACCGCTGTTGCTCGCATGTTGTGCATCCATAAGAAACCGTAGAGCCTTAACAGATTCCTTAATAAACGGTGTGGATTCGGAATGCTCCGCACGAATCAGATATTCCGCGCTCCTGTTCATATCCTCGTCAAGAAAATAAAGATAGCTCAGCGCATAGTTCCACATACCTTTCTGATGACATTTTCTTGACACAGCTGCTTTTTGTGCAAATCGTTTAAGTTCATCATAAAAGAGCGGTTCTGCATCTGCATTCAATGAGTCGCCACTGCAATCTGTCGTGACCGACTCCCTGCTTCTCACATACCCCTGCAACTTGACACTCAGCAGCGGAGAATTTGGGAAGCGGTTGAATATGTATTCCAATTCTTTGATCCTATCGTCAGTGTAGTCCGAGCCGGCTTCCATACTATCCCATGCTTTCAGGCTGATCAAAGAGCCAATATCCTGACTGCGTGTAAAGAGTTCGATTGCCTTACCGCGATTGCCGCTGCGGGAGTATGCTCCGCCGACATAGCTGGCAATCATGTCAGTCACGATATTCTGCGGCATATCGCTTACCCTATTTTCCCAAAGGTCAATGCAACTTTTATAATCTCCTACGGCAAAATTAAGTCTTATCAACTGGAGAGCGTAGCGCGAAGCATGACGAATCCCGTTGTAATTCCCACAAATTGCCTTCAGCTCTGTCAGCCTTCTATGCTCGTCATCTCCATCATAAGCATAATACCAGGGATTGTTCATATATTCGCGTATTTCCTCAATCTCTTTTGCAATACGCACATACTCCAGATCCTCACGATGCTCTGGGACTGAGAGCCATTTGGCGAATTCATTATCCTGAAGATTACCTGCCGACAAATCATCAAGGTCGGATAATCGAGCATCATAAACAACCTTTTCAATATCATCAAGCGGTAAGGCTGACGATGTGATGCTCTGCCAAAGGATACAATTCTGCTCCTTCTCATAGTCCTGAAAACGGCATCCTTCTTGCCATTGACGTTCCAGCTCAGGAGAGCAACTCCGGAACATCAAAATGTAGTTGGGATCATCGGGAAAGTATGGTCCGCAAGCTTCCGTCCGTCCCCCGCCCAGGAGAATCAGGGCACTAATTACGAGAATATATCTTAGAGATTTCATTGTCGGAATAATGTGAAAGTTGAGATTCATCAAGATGATAAAGAATATTGTTATGAGGTTTGCTTTTGAGCTGTCGGTCGATCATCTGCTTTACTTCAATAATTTCGCTGGCAGATGGCCTTTCAACCCGGATTCGATAATTTTTATAAACCTTGTCATATACGGTTTCATCTTCGGAAAAGTCAACCTCTGAGGTCGCTTCATACAGATTTGACGCAATCCTCTTTAGATCAGGATATCGCGAAAAATCCGTTCGCCGCATAATCCTGTCGAAATAGTATTTGTCTTCTTTGGGATAGTAGACCACGCTCCATCCATAGGCAGGATATGCCACGTCAAGGGGCAAAGAATACTCCGCCAACCGATTATCCCTCAGATAAGGCTCTATATCTTTTCGTGAGAATATTGAATTGTCACTTGTCATTTCCATCAGATTACCGGTGTTATAGACCATCAGAACTCCTTTGTCCACCGGAGGCGGCGACTGTATCAGTTGATGCAATCGGATCGTGCTGCTGAGACTCTTGGTGGAATCAAGCTGCCGCTTCATTGCTTCACAAAGACGAAAAAACGGTTGGCGCGTTCCTTTTGTCCAATCGCAGTCAAGCTGTATTTCTTTGAAAGCGATATTATTCTGCTTGCAGATGGCGTTTACACGTTTATAAATCTTCTCTGCATATTCTTTCTCCTTAGTCTGCATCTTTTCCATCGCACTGGTAGTGATATAGACCGTAGGCACAATATCGATCTCGGCAGGAACAGTGTCATTGAATCTGATCGTAGCCTCCGGGGCTACCTCCTCTCCGTTTTTTGCGGAATATACCCATTCGACATCAAAAAATCGCATGTAGATTCTATTGACACCATGCGTCATCAGGAAATCTTTTTCTTCTTCACTGAGTGAGAAAGTAGTACGCCAATAGTAAATACTGCCAACATCTTCATTACGGACAGGCGCATCCTTGCCTGACAGGAATGCCAATGGAAGCATAGCCATGATAATCAGCGCAAGAGGCAAATCTTTTCTTAATAATTTCATACTCATGTTCATTCTGATTTATATTGCGAATTTCTGGTAAAAAAATCGCCCGGCAAAGTGAATTGCCGGGAGTTGTATGAAGTATCACTCTGGTTGTATGAAACGCAGACTCGCCTACCGCCATACTATGTAATTCACATTTGTCTCATTATCCCATTCGCGTCCGAAGGTAAATGAGGCCCCAGCGGCATCCACATATTTTCCAAAGGAATCTCCTCCTACAAGATATATGGCATTGCTGACACCGACATCGGCCAAAGCATGGGAAAAGTCATGAAATGTCAGCTTTTCACGACTGACCACAACGCTGATTTTTCCATCCAATTCGACTAATGCCTTTCGAATCGACTTCCCTTTAGGCTTATTCTCAACTATCTGTCCTCCCACGACAAGAGGATACTGCCGGAAGAAATATCCGTCAGACATCAATGATTGTTCAAACAAAAGTGTGGCATCGGCAACCCCCACTGTCACATCTCCGTTTATAATCGAGCAGAAACCGGCCTTGGCCTCACCTTTGCTCACAAGTTCACCATTGACAACGAATGAACCGACAATGCCGCCATTGTCACCTCGTATATCCGCGGCTTGGGCTATCAGCACTATTGTTGAATCAGCCAGGCAACCGTTCCCGATTTCAAGCACCGGAGTAGCGTTATAGGGCGTGAGGATGGTTAGCCCGGTCCCATCCACGATAGTATCGGTCTTAAGGGTAAAAGCCGGTGTCTTTACGTTGTTGGCATTCTCATCTGATGTTGTCGCAACAATGGTGGATTGTTCCGTTACCGCCTCGTTTAGTCTTTCATCCTCAGCCCAGTCTCTT
>JAIDJZ010000224.1 GCA_029051965.1 Paramuribaculum sp.
TTGTTTCTTTCGTCACTTCTGTTTTCTGTGATGACGCCGGTGCCTTATTGGCTGTCGAGTCGGCCGGCGCGCTTGAAGGACGGTTTTTCGCCGCGGGGATTGGCTTCTCCGACTTCACGACCGATCTGATCCCGTCATCGAGCTGCGCCGTGGAGACTGTCGCCTCCTCTTCATTGTGTTCGGCGATGATATATTCCGGCTTCGATTCCCGCGCATTGCGGCGGATTCCGACAATCTGCCCCTTCCATTTAAGAGAGATCTCTCTGTAGAAATCCCATCCTTTGGTGCTCATCACTTTCGAATAGAGCAGTTTCAGACGGTCGAACTTGTCAGCAAGTGCGGTCGTGTCACCGATGTTTATCACATGTCCGCGGATCACCGGAACAAGGAGGATGTCATTCGGCGATGACGCATTGATCATCGTTATTGCCTCGCGCCATTCGGGATGGTTCTCGACAAAGTCGACAACCGGAATGAGTGACGTCGCCGGAAACTCAGCCGAGAAGTCTCCCTGTATGACCGGAACATCCAGAAAGTAACCCGATTCAGCTGCGATTTTCTTGCCGTCACGGTTGATGTAGTAGGAATGTCCGGCCGAATCGAAGATCCTCGCGAACGGACGCATCGGCCAGACGTCGATGAGGAGCTGACCAGAAGTCAGTATGTTGACTTCAACGCGCTCGATCTTGTCGAACGATGAAAGCTGCTGCTCGATATCGTTGATGTCTATGTCCGAAAGCCGTGTCTTGCGGGCCTTTTCAGGAAGATCGCCAAGTTCATTGGCCAGCTCCTGTGGTGTGACGAAATGGATGTCGGCGGTGTCATGCACGGTTATAAGCACCCCCTCACACATTCGTGTGGCAGACGCGGACGTCGTGAAGAGCCACGCGGCTACCAGATAGCCCGCAACGAGCAGTGTCAGACCGGCGAAAAGCCAGGTGCGTGTGCGTGATGACAGTTTCATGATCTCTTGTCTATTGGAAATTGGTTCGGATTCAGTTTGAACAGTTTCTTACGATTTCCGGCAGGTAGTTGCAGATGTCGCCTGCGCCGACGGTCAGCAACACGTCGAAGCCCTCCTTTTCGAGTGTCGCAACGAGATCCTCCTTGACGACCAGACGCTTCTCGGGAGCGGTGATCCCTTTGAAAATGATTTCCGAAGTGACTCCGGGAATCGGAAGCTCGCGCGCCGGATAGATGTCGAGAAGAATGACTTTGTCTGCGGCCGAAAGTGCTTCCGCAAACTGTGGCGCGAAATCGCGTGTGCGCGAATAGAGGTGCGGCTGGAATGCGACTGTGAGCTTACGGTCGGGATAAAGGGCATGCACTGAAGCGATCGAGTTGCGGAGCTCGTCGGGATGGTGTGCGTAGTCGTCGATGACGACCGGTCCGGATTCCGGTTTGTGGTGGAATTCGAAACGTCGTTTCGGACCCATGAACGATCCCATAGCCTCACGCGCGGTCTCCTCTCTGAGTGTGCCGGTCGCCCACACTGCCGCCAGCGAGGCGACGGCGTTGGTGATGTTGATCTCGACGGGCACTCCGAGCGGAATGTCCGTGATGCGTCCTTCGGGATGTATGAAGTCAAAAATGATTGTTCCATTTCCGTAGCGGATGTTTTCGGCATGAAAATCGCCGCGATCGCGAGAATATGTGAATACTTTTACAGACTGGTCCGGACGTTCGGCAAGCTTGAGTCCGGTATGCTTTATCAGAACGCCTCCGGGCTGGATTAGTTCTGTGAAACGGGCAAAACTTTCAAGATAGGCTTCCTCGGTCCCGTAGATGTCGAGGTGGTCAGGATCTGTCGATGTGACAACCGCGACATAAGGGCGCAGATGATGGAACGAGCGGTCATATTCGTCAGCTTCCACGACGCTGTAGTCCGAGTTCTCGTCAAGCAGGAAGTTGGTGTTGTAGTTGCGGAGCACACCCCCCAGAAACGCATTGCATCCCTCGGGAGAACTGTGCATCAGGTGGGCGGCCATCGATGAGGTCGTGGTCTTTCCGTGAGTCCCTGAGAAGCAGAGCGCTTTGCTCTGACGCGTTACGAGACCGAGCACCGCCGCGCGTTTTGTCACTTCAAATCCGTTGGCTCTGAACCAGGACAGACCCGGATGAGTGTCAGGGATTGCAGGGGTGTAGACGACCAGTGTGTCCTCCGGCGAGCGGAATGCTTCCGGGATTGCTTCGGCGCTGTCGTCGAATGTGATTTCGACTCCTTCCTGTTCAAGCGCGGCTGTCAGATCGGTGGGAGTGCGGTCATAGCCTCCGATGCGATACCCGCGTGAAAGGAAATAACGTTCGAGGGCAGCCATTCCGATTCCGCCCGCTCCTATGAAGAATATGTTTTTCTTGCAGTTCATTTTCTGACAATATCGTAAATGCAGTCAATAATTTTTTCGTCACTGTCGCGCAGAGCCATCCTGAGCGCATTTTCCCCGAGGCTCTTGCGTTTGTCGCTGTCGTTCATCAGTTCCGTGATGACTCCGCCAAGCTTCTCTTCTGCCTCCGCGTCAAGAACCATAACTGCGGCATCGCGGTCGGCGAGTGCCTGGGCGTTTTTGCGCTGATGGTCTTCGGCAACGTTGGGCGACGGAACCAGAACAGAGGGCATTCCGAGCAGCTGGATCTCTGAGATGGTGCTTGCGCCGGCGCGGGACACGACCAGATCAGCAGCGCGGTATGCCGCGGCCATGTCGGAGATAAACGCTGTTGCGCGGACATCTTTCTTGCCTTCGGCTATCGCCTGACACTCTTCGACATAGAGTTTGCCTGTCTGCCAGAGTACCTGAGCGCCCGTGGCCGTCAGCTCGTCGAGGCAGCGGCTGATGCTGCGGTTGATGGTGCGCGCTCCGAGGCTGCCGCCGACAACGAGGATAAGAGGTTTCGACGAGTCCATTCCGAGCCGACGGATTGCCGTCGCGCGGTCCATGTCTGCCCCGACGATTTCAGCCCTGACCGGATTGCCGGTCATGACGATTGATTCTTCCGGGAAGAACCGCTCCATCTTTTCATAGGCCACACAGATTTTCCGGGCTTTTTTCGAGAGCATCTTGTTGGTCACTCCGGCATATGAGTTCTGTTCCTGAAGGAGTGTCGGAATTCCCTTTGCCTGGGCTTTCTTCAGAACCGGTCCGGAGGCGTAGCCGCCAACTCCGACCGCAATGTCGGGCTGAAAATCGCGGATCACCTTTCCGGCGAGTCTCACACTTTTGATCAGCTTGAGAACAACGCTGACGTTACGCCACAGACGGCGGCGGTCGAAGCCTGCGACGGGCAGACCGACAATCTTGTAGCCGGCCGCCGGGACGCGCTCCATTTCCATACGGCCGAGGGCGCCGACGAAAAGAATCTCGGTGCGGGGATCCCGGCGACGCAGGGCATTGGCGATCGCAACGGCCGGGAAGATGTGGCCGCCTGTGCCACCGCCGCTGATGATCACTCGTAAGGGTCGTTTATCTTGTTTTGACATTGTTTGTTTCGTTTTTGAGGTTTTGGGGTTGGTCCGGACGCTCAGAGCTGTGAGGGGTTTTCTGCCTGGAGTTCTTCCGGAAGAACATCGATTTCATTCTTGATGTCGCGTCGTTTGCTTCCGGTGCGTACGGCGAACCGGCTGACACTGAGCATTATTCCGAATGCTATTGATGTGACGAAGATCGACGATCCGCCTTTGGAGATAAGCGGCAGCGGCTGTCCCGAAACCGGAATAGCGCCGGTCACGATCGAGATATGGAACAGTGCCTGATAGACAATGAACAGTGCCATCCCGATGACAAGCAGCGCCGGGAAGGCTCTGGAACATCGCGAGGCTATACGGCTTGCCCTTCCGAGCAGCCAGAGATAGAGCGTCAGCACGATGAGGCCACCCCAGAGACCGAGTTCCTCGACAATGATCGAATAGATGTAGTCGGTGAAAGCGAGAGGCAGTCGGGCTGTTTCGCGGGAGTTCCCGGGCATCACTCCGGTCAGACCGCCGTGGGCCTGAGCAATGTAGCCGAGCATCTCCTGACGGTTTTCGCTCGTGATCGGCTGTTCATATTTAGGCGTTCCGTCGCCTCCGAAGTTCGACAGGCGTTCGACCCAGGTGTCTATGCGCGATCCGCCGAGAAAACTTGCCACCGCCAGAAAGATGAGAAAGCAGATGCCATAGATGCCAAGCACCATGAAGATCTTTTTCCCGATTCCTGAAATCAGCATCATCGAGAAGGATATGCCCATCAGCAGCACTGTGTTCGAAAGCCCCTGCGGGAGGAGTAGAGCTCCGAAAATCAGGATTATCGTGGCGGTCACGATCACAGCCGATGTCTTGACTCCTCCGTTCTTCAGCTGATAGCGCGACATGATGAGCGCCACGACCATAGCGGCTGTGAGTTTAAGGAATTCTGCCGGCTGAAGCGAGAAGAACACGAGGCTGAACGAGCGGCGCGCGCCGTTGATTTCCTCGCCGAAGGCAAGCGTGTAGAGCATCATGCCGACGCTGAGAAAGGCAAAGAGCGGGATCGAGCGAAGGATCGTCCGGTAGTGGGTGCGCTGAAGTCCGTAGATGATCCCCAGACCTGCAAGCAGCATCGCGCCGTGGCGTATGATTGTGCCGTAGACACCCATGCCGGCGACCGCCACTTCGCGTGAAGAGGCGCTGTAAAGCTCGACGACGGAAATGATCACAAGGCAGATGTAGATGCCCCAGATGTGTTTGTCGCCTTTTGCAACAGGCGCAAGACGGGGATCTGTTTCCTTTTTTATCGTTTCGATAGGGGCGGAGAGTATGTCGGATGAATTCATGATTGGGAAAATATTATCGGATGTTGGATTTAGCAGTCGTGTTTGGAATCAGCGGAGACGTCTGACGGCTTCTTTGAACAGGTCGCCTCGGTTTTCATAGGAGGTGAAGAGGTCGAAGCTTGCGCAGCAGGGCGAGAGAAGGACAGTGTCGCCGTCGGACGCGAATGAGCGGGCAGCCTCTACGGCTTCCTCAAGCGAGTGGGTGTCGGCGATCTGCGGGACCTCTTTCCCAAAGAACTCCATCAGTTTGGCGTTGTCCTTGCCCATGCAGACGATTGCCTTGACTTTCTGCTTGACAAGCGGCAGGATTTCCGAGTAGTCGTTGCCTTTGTCCTTGCCTCCGAGAATCAGCACGACGGAGGGAGCGCCTCCGGGCATGCTTTCGAGGGCATACCAGCATGAGTTGACGTTTGTAGCCTTCGAGTCATTGATCCAGCGGACGCCATCGACAGTGGCTACGTATTCCAGACGGTGCTCGACGCCTTCGAAGTTCGAAAGAGCCCGGCGGATGTCGTCTTTCCTGATGTTGAGAAGGCATGCCGAAAGGCCGGCAGCCATTGAGTTGTAGAGGTTGTGGAGTCCGTTGAGTGCCAGTTCGGCGCGTGGCATCTCCATCGAGGTCGCGGGGGTGTCGATCACGAGATTGTCCTCGTCGTTGACATATGATCTGGTTTCCTCTTCGATGTGTTCGGCGAAAGGATACATGCGCGCTTCCGTTGTCACCTGTTCGAGCTGACGGCGGATGACGGGATCATCCTGCCAGAAGATGAAGGCGTCTTCGCAGGTGAGGTTGTTGAGAATGCGGAACTTTGCGTTGATATAGTTCTGCATCTCATAGTCGTAGCGATCGAGATGGTCGGGGGTTATGTTGAGAATGACGGCCACGTTGGCTTTGAAGTCATACATGTTTTCGAGCTGAAACGACGAAAGTTCGATGACGTAGACATCGTGGGGTGAGCGGGCTACCTGAAGAGCCAGGCTGCGCCCTACGTTTCCGGCCATACCGACGTTGAGTCCGGCATCGGAAAGTATGTGGTAGGTCAGCATCGTAGTCGTTGTCTTGCCGTTGCTGCCGGTGATGCAGACCATTTTGGCATCGGTATAGCGGCCGGCAAACTCGATTTCGGAGATGACGGGTATACCACGCTCGACGATTGCTCTGACCATCGGTGCGGTTGGCGGTATGCCGGGACTCTTGACAACCAGATCCGCGTCGAGGATTTTTTCAGGCGTGTGGCTGCCCTGTTCCCACTCGATTCCTTCGGCATCGAGCTGGGCGGCATAGTGCGGAGCGATTTTCCCCATGTCGGAGAGAAACACCTTCATTCCTTTGTCTTTTCCGAGGATGGCGGCGCCGACACCGCTTTCTCCTCCTCCTAAAACAACCAGTTTTTCTGTTTTCATTCTTATCGTATTTTCAGTGTGACGAAGGTGATTGCTGCAAGGAGAATGGCGACAATCCAGAATCGCACAACGAGTTTCTGTTCAGGTACGGGGTTGAACGGGCGTCGGAAGATCGCGTCGAGGCAGTCGGCGCCCGATTTCTGGAAATGGTGGTGGAGAGGGGTGCATTTGAAGATGCGGCGGGGTGTGCCGTAGCGCTTCTTGGTGAACTTGTAGTAGCTGACCTGCATCATGACGGAAAGGTTTTCAATCAGGAAGATTCCGCAGAGAATCGGAGTCAGGAGTTCCTTTCGGGTGAGGATCGCGAAGACGGCGATGATGCCTCCGATTGTCAGCGATCCGGTGTCGCCCATGAAAACCTGGGCGGGGTTGGCGTTATACCAGAGGAATCCTGTCAGCGCTCCGATGAAGGCGGCCATGAAGACAACAAGTTCCGAGCTCTCGGGAATGAAGAGTATGTTGAGGTATGAGGCGTAGACGACGTGGCCCCCGAGATAGGCCATGATCAGCAGCGCGACCCCTATGATTGCCGAGGTCCCTGCACACAGTCCGTCGACTCCGTCGGTCAGATTGGCTCCGTTGGAGATCGCCATGACAACGAGGATCGTGATGAGGATGAACACGATCCAGCCTGCGGTCGGTCCCCAGTCGCCCATCCATTTGGTCAGCCACTGATAGTCGAAGTTGTTGTTTTTGACAAACGGAATGGTTGTCTGCGGGCTCTTGACGTTTTCAGGACGGTAGGTGACGACTGTTTCGGTCGGGTCGGCGGAGCGCATCTCGACATTCTCGCGCACGACGACGTCGGGGCTGAGCCACATTGTCAGTCCTACGATCAGTCCGAGCCCGAGCTGGCCGACTATCTTGAATTTGCCTTTCATGCCGTCCTTGTTGTGGCGTTTGAGCTTGAGGTAATCGTCGAGGAAGCCGAGGATTCCGAGCCAGATGGTCGAGATGATCATCAGAAGCATGTAGACGTTCGTAAGGTCGCCGACAAGCAGACAGGGGATGAGGATTGCAAGAATGATGATGATTCCTCCCATTGTCGGAGTGCCTTTTTTTGTGTTTTCGCCCTGAAGGCCGAGGTCGCGTACAATTTCGCCGACCTGAAGCTGGCGGAGCCGGTCGATTATCTTACGGCCGAAAACGAGCGCTATGAAAAGGGCAAGGACGAATGAGGCCCCTGAGCGGAAGGTAATATAGTCCATGAGTCTGACGCCGGGAAGTCCGGAGTCGCGCAGCAGATCGAAAAGGTAGTAAAGCATTGTCGGATCGGATCTGAATGGAATAATCGGTTAAACGGAAGTCTGAGGAGTAGCGGATCAGAAGGTTTTGAAGACTTCGGCAACCACTTCGCGGTCATCGAAGTGATGTTTGACTCCTTTGATTTCCTGATAGTTTTCGTGGCCTTTGCCTGCGATGAGCACGACGTCGCCGGGTTTTGCGAGCATGATTGCGGTCCGGATAGCCTCGCGGCGGTCGGTGATAGAGATCGTCCGGTCGCGCAGTTCGGCGGTGTCAAGACCTGCAGCCATTTCGGCTATGATTTCGGCGGGATCCTCGTCGCGGGGGTTATCGGATGTCAGGACGAGACGGTCGGATCTGAGGGCGGCTTCGCGGGCCATGATCGGGCGTTTGCCTTTGTCACGGTTACCTCCGGCTCCGACTACGGTTATGATCGACCCTTTTTTATTGAGTATGTCGGAGATGGCTGTAAGGACGTTGACGACGGCGTCGGGTGTGTGGGCGTAGTCGACGATGGCGGTTATTCCTGTGGGGCTGTGGAGCGTCTGGAAACGTCCGGCAACCGGCACAAGACGGCTCATGTCGACGAGTACCTGCTCTTTGTCCCATCCCAGAAGACATCCTGTCGCGTAGACGGCGGTCAGATTGTAGGCGTTGAAGCGTCCGGTGAAAAGCACTTCCACGTCCTGTCCGTTGAACTGCATCAGTGTGCCGTCAAGACGGCTTTCGATGATGCGGCCTGTGAAGTCTGCATCGCTGCGCAGAGAGTAGGTGAATTTTCTGGCGCGTGTGTTCTGGAGCATGAATTCGCCGTTGCGGTCATCTTCATTGACAAGTGCGAACGCGTCGTCGGGAAGTTTGTCGAAAAATGATTTTTTCGCATCGCGGTAGGCCTCGAAGGTCTTGTGGTAGTCCATGTGGTCTCGGGTCAGGTTGCTGAAGACGGCTCCGGCGAAGTGCAGCCCGGCGATTCGGTGCTGGTGGGCTGCATGTGAGCTGACTTCCATTGCGGCATATGTGCAACCGGCCACGACCATCTGATGAAGAAGTTCGTTGAGTGTCAGCGGATCGGGTGTGGTCTGGTTGGTCGGAACGGCTTCTGAGTCGATGTAGTTGCAGACTGTGGAGAGCAGTCCGGCCTTATGGCCCATCATGCGGGCCATTTCATAGATGAGTGTTGCTGTTGTCGTTTTGCCGTTTGTTCCGGTCACTCCGACCAGACGCAGTTTGCGCGAGGGGTTTCCCCACCATTGCGAGGCGAGGCATCCGAGGGCTTCGGCTGAGTTTTCCACTTTAATATATGTGACGCCTGACTCGAGGCGTTCGGGAAGTTCTTCGCAGACGATTGCAGCGGCTCCGGCCAGAGTCACGATAGGAATGAATTTGTGCCCGTCGACATTGTAGCCGCGCACGGCCACGAAGAGTGAGCCGAGTTTTATTTTTCGGGAGTCACATTCAAGCGAGCTTATTTCTTTGCTTACGCTTCCTATGATTTTCTCAGGCCTGATGGCTGAAAGGAGGTCAGACAGTGATTTCATATGTTGTCGGGTCTATATGTTGTTGTTTCTTAAGCGGGGTTGTTGTGGTTTCTGATGGAGTTCGTCATTCGGTCAGAGTGAGATAGATTTTGTCGCCGTGTCCGGCTCGGGCTCCCGGTGCCGGGACCTGTCCGGTCACGCAGCCCATTCCTTTTACGCTGACTTCATAGCCTTTGGTCTCAAGGACTCTGATGGCGTCGCGCAGGCCGAGTCCGAGGACGCTCGGCACAGATCCGTCCGGGGTTTTGGCCGGCGGGGCCATGACGACTTTCTTCGGGCCGAGTGCGAGCGAGTTTTGCACTCTGTCGTTGCGTCCGGGGTCGGCTGCGGCGTGGAGAGTCGGGTAGGGGGTGTTGTTGCGGTCTCCCTTTGTGAAGCTGTCGTCGTAGTCGAGCATTCCGCGGGAGTAGAGGGCTTCGGCAACTTTTCTCACGACCATTCCGGAGTTGGATGCGGCTCCCATTGCGTTGCGTTTGGGGTAGGAGATAAGAACCATGCAGGTATATTTCGGTTTCTCTTCCGGGAAGATTCCGCAGAATGCGAGGCGGTTGACGCCGTGGGTGTAGCCGATTCCCTGACGGTTGATGTTGGCTGTGCCGGTTTTGCCTATAATCCGGACAAGCGGCGACTGGAGGAAGTGGCGGGCTGTGCCGTGTTTGCCCCAGACGACAGCTGAAAGCATTTTGCGCAGGGTTCTGGCATTCTGAACTGAGCAGATGCGGTCGCGGATGTTTGTCACCGGGAAGATTG
>JAIDJZ010000225.1 GCA_029051965.1 Paramuribaculum sp.
GCGCCATACCCTCCTAAGCGCCGCCGTATGCGCCCCAAAAAGCCCCGTCCACAAACGTACGAGGCTAAAATACGGCAAAGAGCTCATTGACATGCTGTTTTTTGTTAACGCGACACGCAATTCAGCATTTTTTCGTATTTTTGCAACGTAAAACAAACTAACACCCTCATAAATCGATCCTACCCATGACTGTAGTTGACAGATTTCTGCAATATGTCAAATTCGACACTCAGAGTGACGAACTGACCAATATGACCCCATCAACACCCGGACAGATGATCTTTGCACGCCATCTCGAAGAAGAACTCCGCGCGATGGGACTCGACAACATCTCTCTCGACGACAACGGTTATCTCATGGCAACACTGCCCGCCAACACCAACCGGAAGGGAATTCCGACTGTTGGGTTCATTGCCCACCTCGACACCTCCCCCGACCTTAGCGGACGCCATGTATCACCCCGCATCGTCGAAAACTACGATGGCGAGACGATCACTCTCAACGCCGAAAAAAACATCCTACTCTCACCTGAGGAATTCCCCGAACTACGCCACTATGTCGGACAGGACCTGATCGTCACCGACGGAAACACCCTCCTCGGTGCCGACGACAAAGCCGGTATCGCCGAAATAATAACCGCTATCGACTATCTGAAAAACCATCCCGAGATTGAACACGGCGACATCCGCATCGCCTTCAACCCCGACGAAGAAATCGGTAAAGGCGCCCACAAATTCGACGTCGAAAGATTTGCGGCCGACTGGGCCTACACAATGGACGGCGGTGAAATCGGCGAAATCGAATTTGAAAACTTCAATGCGGCAGTCGCGAAAGTAACCTTCAAGGGACGCAACGTCCATCCCGGCTACGCCAAACACAAAATGATCAACTCAATCCGCATCGCCAACCAGTTCGCCATCATGCTCCCGCGATGGGAGACCCCCGAACACACCGAAGGCTATGAAGGATTCTACCACCTGATCTCGATTGAAGGAACTGTCGAACAGACCACCCTGACATACATCATCCGCGACCACGACCGAGACCGCTTCGAACGCCGCAAAAAGGAATTCGAACATCTGACCCGCAAGATCAACCACGAATTCCCCGACGTCGCTTCGCTCGAAATCTCCGACCAGTACTACAACATGCGAGAAAAAATCGAACCCGTAAGCCACATCATTGACATTGCCGTCGAAGCCATGAAAGAAGCCGGTGTCGAACCGAAAGTCGTACCGATCCGCGGTGGAACCGACGGCGCGCAGCTCTCCTTCAAGGGACTCCCATGCCCCAACATCTTTGCCGGAGGGCTCAACTTCCACGGCCGTTTCGAATTCGTGCCCGTTCCCTCTATGGAAAAGGCCACCGAAGTAATCGTTGAAATCGCCCGTATCGTAGCACAGCGCTGATGCCGACACTTATTGTCATAACCGGGCCTACGGGTTCTGGCAAGACCGATCTGGCCGTTTGCCTTGCCCGCAGGCTCGGTTGTCATATTCTGTCGGCCGACTCCCGACAGATCTACCGAGGTCTGCCGATCGGCACAGCTGCCCCCGACAACTGCCAGCTCCGCTCTGCACCCCACCACTTCATCGGAACTCTCGAACTGACCGACTATTATAGCGCCGCCAACTACGAATCCGACGCCATGCAGCTGCTCGGCCACCTGTTCGAAACCGACGAATATGCAATCATGTGCGGCGGCTCAATGATGTATATCGACGCCGTCACCCGGGGCATCGACGACCTCCCGACAATTTCCGATCAGATCCGCAGCCAAGCTCTCGCAATCTTCACTGACGGTGGCATCGACGCCGTCCGACAGCGACTTCAGGAGCTCGACCCCGACTACTACGAAGTCGTCGACCGCAACAACCACAAACGCATGGTCCACGCCATCGAGATAACCCTTCAGGCAGGCGTGCCCTACTCATCGCTTCGCACAGGCGCAAAAAAACAACGGCCCTTCAGAATTCTCAAATTCGCCCTCGACCTCCCGCGCGAAGTACTCTTCGACAGAATAAACCGCCGCGTTGACGCAATGATCCGCGACGGACTCGAGGAAGAAGCCCGACGCGTCTACCCGATGCGCCATCTCAACTCGCTCAACACCGTTGGCTACAAAGAGATGTTCGCCATCTTCGACGGCAAAATGGACCGTGAGACCGCAATCGCGCGCATGGCTAAAAACACACGCGTCTACGCAAAAAAACAGCTCACATGGCTCAGACGCGATCCATCCGTCATCTGGATCACTCCCGACTCCGCCATCGACACCATAACCGCAACGCTCAACGGCGACTCCGGCCAGAATCAATAGCCACCTATATACCATACCTTAAATAAAAACGAATTCCGCTTTCACCTGCCACGGCATCACTGCCTGAGCGTGTGAGCGGAATTCTCCCTTTCTAACTAAATATTGTATCACATAATCATTGCCTTGTTCAGTCGGATGCCGCAGTCACGGTTTCCCTTCGGATTGCAGCCCGCAGACAGACTTCTCGATTTGAATTATTATTCATTTATCTGCCTCATTTACAAAATTACAACATCTCCTCCATTGCCGCAACAGCCACTTCTCCCCGATTTTTCCCTTTGGTTAATATTACTGACCGGAATTAGCTTCCGTTAACACTCTGAAAACTATAACCTCCAAT
>JAIDJZ010000226.1:0-1626 GCA_029051965.1 Paramuribaculum sp.
ACATCCTCCGCTCATATCTCGAATGCCGTATACGGATCAACAAAAAGAAAATGAACTCGAGCCAGGTTCTCCAGTCGCTTCAGGCCAACGAAGAGACACGCGACTCTCACCAGATGATGGAGAAAATCCTCGAGATAGCAGACTTTGTAAAATTCGCCAAAGTGCGTCCTCTCCCCGAAGACAACATGATCGCCATGGAATCGGCAGTCCGCTTTGTCGAAGAAACCAAACCTGTTGAACAGCCTGATCCCGAAGATCAGACTAAGAAAAACAACACCAATAAATAACGACTATGCATTTCGCTCATCCGTCATATCTCTGGCTTCTGCTTCTGCTGCTGCCACTCGCCGCATGGTACGTGATGAAGTGGCGCGCCAGATATCCGAAACTCGGCCTCTCGACAACCGCCGCATTCGGGAAAGCCCCGCGCAGCTATAAGGAATATCTGCTCCACGGTCTGTTCGTGCTCAGATTGCTTGCAATCGCTGCTCTGATAGTCATTGTGGCCCGCCCGCAGATACGCGACAAATGGAGCAAGACAACCACCGAAGGAACCGACATCGTCATTGCTCTCGACCTCTCGACGAGTATGCTCGCGAAAGATTTCCAGCCGAACCGTTTCGAAGCAGCCAAAAAAGTGGCGGCCAATTTCGTTGCCGGACGCGAGTCCGACAATATGGGACTCGTGATTTTTGCAGGTGAATCCTTCACCGCACTTCCCATGACAACAGACCGGTCGCTGATATCAAACTACATCAACGACCTCAGCATCGGAATGCTTGAGGACGGAACTGCCATCGGCGACGGCCTTGCGACATCGATCAACCGCATTAAAGACGGACAGGCCAAGTCAAAAAGCATTATTCTTCTGACTGACGGATCGAACAACACCGGCAACGTGGCGCCCCTCACCGCCTCCGAAATAGCTAAGAAATTCGGCATCAAAGTCTACACGATCGGCGTCGGCAAAAACGGCAATGCCCCATATCCGACCCAGGACGTCACAGGACGCATCACCTACACCAACCTCCCCGTCGTCATTGATGAAGCGACTCTTCAGAACATAGCTAACACAACCGGCGGAAAATACTTCCGCGCGACCGACAACAGCGTGCTCGCTGATATCTTTAAGGAAATCGACCAACTGGAAAAATCGAGAATCGACGTTCAGAACTTCTCCCACGCCGAAGACCACTACCTTCCGTGGGCACTCATCGCACTCGCGCTGCTGGCACTCGAGATTCTGCTCCGTCACCTGTGGCTCAAGCCGCTCCCTTGATTCAGGACAGTCCAAAAATCTAAATTTCCAGCCTTCAGACTATGATCCATTTAGCTAATCCCGAACTACTCTATCTCCTTCTGCTGATTCCGGCGTTGGGTGCCATATATGCCCTCGGCAGATCGCTGAGGACGCGCCGTCTGAAAAAGTTTGGCGACATGAAAGTCATTGCCAGACTGATGCCCGACGTATCCCGCTACATGCCCACCGTCAAAATCTGCATTGAGCTCACCGCTCTGTTCTTCATTATAATCGCGATTTCCCGTCCGTTCGTCTACACCTCCGACCCCGATTCCGAAACAACCTCTTCTGAAACGACTTCCGGAATCGAAGTGATGATATGCATG
>JAIDJZ010000226.1:1636-2964 GCA_029051965.1 Paramuribaculum sp.
GATATTCATGGACGTCTCAAATTCGATGCTTGCTTCTTCGACCGACGACCCGAAAGGTGTAAGCCGCCTGCAACGTGCGAAATTCATCCTCGAAAAAATGATCGCCTCGATGCAGAACGACAAAGTCGGACTGATCGTTTTCGCTGGAGAAGCCTACACTCAGCTCCCGATCACCAACGACTACCTGTCGGCCAAGATGTATCTCAACTCTATCACAACCGACATGGTGCCGACTCAGGGCACCGCCATAGGAGCCGCCATTGACATGGCTGTCAACTCCTTCAATCCGGAAAGCGACTTCCAGAAAGCGATTGTCATCATAACCGATGCCGAAAACTTTGAGGATGACGCACAGGAGGCAGCCAAACTTGCAGCGAAGGGTGGAATCCAGGTCGATGTCATTGGCCTCGGAACAGAAAAAGGTGCACCGATTCCTGTTCCCGGATCACCCGGCGAGTATTTCGCCTACGACAACGGACAGCAGGTCATAACTTCTTTCGACCCCAAGGTGGCCGAAGCGATCGCCAAAGCCGGCAACGGCATCTACATCAACGGCGCATCCATCCATGCTGTCGGAGAACTTAAAGAACAGCTCAACAAACTATCCAAGACAGAATACACCCGCCATGGAATGCCCGACAACACCAACGAGCTTTATCCCATAGCAGTCATTCTGGCTCTATTGCTGCTGATTGTCGACCTCTTCCTCCCCTACAGCAAGATCAAATGGCTGACAAAAATCAATTTCTTTACAAAAAATTGAATTCTCCATGTATCGCAACTCTATCATCCTCATACTTCTCCTGCTCCTTCCCGCAATCTCCATTCATGGAGCTGACACCAAACAGGAGCGGAATTTCATAGTTGAAGGCAATAAACTCTACAGCCAGAAGCGTTATGCCGAAGCTGAGACTATGTATAAAAAAGCTCTGACAGTCTCCCCGACGTCAGAGGTCGCCCGATTCAACCTTGCCTCGGCGCTTATCCGCCAGAGCGGATCGGCCGATCCCAACTCCGGCAACACGCCACTCTCCGATGCTATCTCACTTCTGACAGAACTTGAGAAAACCGCGCAGATGGCTGCCATCGTCGAAAAAGCCGCCTACGATCTGGGCAACATATCCTTCAACGCACAGCAGTATCAGCAGGCTATCGAGCACTACAAAAACGCCCTGCGGAAAAATCCGGACAACGACAAAGCCCGGGAAAACCTCCGTCTTGCGCAGAAAAAGCTTGAAGAACAGCAGCAGAACCAGGACAAACAGAATCAGGACAAAAAAGACAAGCAGGATCAACAGGACCAGCAGAACAAGGAGCAGCAGCAACAG
>JAIDJZ010000227.1 GCA_029051965.1 Paramuribaculum sp.
CCTTTATCCGACCGATGCTTCCCGCCTCAACGACATCAAGAATCCCCCTGAAACACGCTGACAGATGCTCTCAACCCTCCACATTTCCAATTATGCGCTTATCGACAGCATTGATCTGACGCTGCATCCCGGTCTCAACATAATAACGGGCGAGACTGGCGGCGGCAAGTCGATCATGCTCGGCGCGCTGTCGCGTCTTCTTGGCGGACGAGCTGATTCGCGTTCGGTCAGGCGTCCGGAGAAGAAGTCGGTCATTGAGGCTTCATTTGCCGTCGAGGGCAATGAATCGCTCCGGGCCTATTGCGCGACAACCGACATTGACTGGGAGCCGGCGCAGATGATCCTGCGTCGCGAAATCACTCCATCGGGGCGGACAAGGGCTTTTATCAACGACACTCCGGTCACGCTCGATGTGCTCCGCGGGGTAGGGCTGCGTCTTGTCGACATCCATTCCCAGCATCAGAACCAGTTGCTTTCCGAATCCTCGTTTCAGCTCGACATTATTGACATGCTGGCCGGAAACGCCGAACGCCTTGCCGGTTATTCAAGACTCTACGGAGAATACCGCGCGGCGTTGCAGAAACTGAAAAACGTGAAGGCTGCTATTGCCGCCGACCGGGAGAATGCGGATTTCATGCAGTTTCAGCTGAAACGACTCGAAGAGCTTAATCTGCAGCCCGGCGAAATGGATCTGCTTGAGTCGGAGAGAGTCCGGCTGACGGAGCAGAGTCAAAGCCGCGAAGCTTTCGACAGGGCTCTTGTCGCGCTTTCGGGCGGCGAGGAAAATGCAAGCGACCAGATCCGGGCTGCCGTCGACGCGCTATCGGATATTTCCGACCGTCTGCCGGAGGATGCCGCGCTTGTCGACCGTCTCGAAAAACTGAATATTGAGCTGTCGGATATCGCGGACTCCCTCGAATCTCTCGCTTCGGTCTATTCGCCTGATGCGGTTGCCGAGCTTGAGGAGGTTGAACGTCGGATCGGAGAGATTTCGGCCGTTGTCAGCCGCCACAATGTCGCCGATGCCGGAGAGCTTATTTCCCTGCAGGCGCGTCTGCAGCGCAAGCTTGCGCGTCTTGACGATGCAGATTCCATAATTGCCGATCTCGAGAAGCTGGCCCGGCACGCAAAGAAAAAAGCTATGGAGAGTGCAGCGGTGATCAGCGGATTCCGCAGGGATGCGGCAGCGGATTTCGCGCGGATTCTCCATGACACGGCTGTTCCTCTCGGAATGAAGAATCTTGTCTGTGACATCTCGGTCGAGCCGGCTCCGCTTTCGCCGACGGGCGCTGACGCTGTTGAATTCCGTTTTGCATTCAATAAGAACCAGACTCCGGTGCCGGTGCGCGAGTCGGCATCCGGCGGCGAGATTTCCCGTCTGATGCTTTCGGTCAAATCGATCATAGCCCATCGGATGCAGCTTCCTTCGATCATCTTCGACGAAGTCGATACCGGGGTTTCGGGCGATGTCGCCGACCGCATGGGACGCATGATGAAGTCGATCGCTTCGAACCTGCAGGTCATTGCGATTACACATTTGCCGCAGGTCGCCGCCAAAGGTTCTCACCATTTCAAGGTGTTCAAGCATGACACGGAGACATCGACTGTCACACATGTCGAGCTTCTTTCATCAGAGGGCCGTGTCGACGAGCTCGCGCTGATGCTTTCGGGAGATGCTTCGAATGAGGCCGCGCGCTCGGCCGCAAAAGCTCTCCTCGGTTATTCATCATAATTCAAAATTCGTCTAACGATACATTATTTCAGCACATAATTTATGCAGCCATCCGATTATATTTTTGGCATTCGTGCCATTATTGAAGCTGTCAATGCCGGCAAGGATATTGACCGTGTCTACATCCGCAAGGGTCTCTCCGGACCTCTCGCCCAGGAACTTCTTGATATTCTCCGCAAGAATGGAATCCTGACGCGCCACGTTCCGGCTGAACGCCTCGACAAGATCACACGCAAGAACCATCAGGGAGCGATCGCACTGCTTTCGGCTGTCACCTATCATCAGCTGGGCAATCTCGTGCCGCAACTGTTCGAGGAAGGGGTACTCCCGTTTGTAGTCGTGCTCGACGGAATTACTGATGTGCGCAATTTCGGAGCAATCGCCCGTACGTGTGAATGTGCCGGAGTCGATGCCATTATCATTCCTGATCATGGAAGTGTCAGTGTCGGCGGCGATGCAGTGAAGACTTCGGCAGGAGCATTGCTTCATATTCCGGTCTGCCGCGAGCATTCGGCGCTTACGGCTGTGCGCTATCTCAAGAACTCGGGCTTCAAGGTGGTGGCCGTTTCGGAAAAGGCCGACATCAACTATACGACTGCGTCCTATACCGAACCGACTGCGTTGGTGCTCGGAGCTGAGGATGTCGGAATTGATCCGGAGGTCATCCGCCAGTGTGATACATTTGTATCCATCCCCATGTTCGGGTCGATCGGTTCGCTTAATGTATCGGTCGCTGCCGGGGTTATCATCTATGAGGTTGTCCGCCAGCGCCTGCAGGCCGATATGGAAGTGATCTGAGAGACTGTTGGACATTTTTCTTTATGAGCAAACGTTTTCAGTTTCTGTTGGCGTCTGCCATTTCAATGACGTTTGGCCTCTCGGCCGAACGTATCTTGCCGCAGGCTGCTCTCGACAGGGCTCTTGAGGAGGAGGTTGAAATGAGCGCCAGGCGTCAGACAAAGGCTTCGCCAGTCGGGATCACCTATGATCTGGCATACTCATCGCCCGTGGGTGCGTACCATGTATTCAACCGCAGTACGGGCGGATATATCATTGTTTCAGGAGATGACAGAATCTATCCTCTGCTCGCTGATGTCGGTTCCGGTTCGTTCTCGAAAGAGGAGATCGCGCCGGGTGCAGGATGTCTGATTGACGCCTATGAACAGGAGATTCAGTCGTTTTCGGATTCGGATTTTCCCGAGCCGGGAATTATGGACTATTACAATCAGTGGCTTGAGACCGGAGTGTTGGTAAAGTCGCATTGGGATCAGTCCTATCCCTACAACATCTATTGTCCGGTTATAAATTCCCGAACATGCATGACGGGGTGCGTCGCTACGGCGATGGCTCAGGTCGTATGTTGCGTGGGACACTATGAGGGGAGTGGCTACCGATCCTACAATGGAGTGAATTCCAGCGGCCAGCCTGTCGAGTTCGACTACGGAGCCAACAGCTTTGACTTTGACATGATGCTTGAGACCCCCCCGTCGGATTATTCCGCACAGACCGACCAGATCGGGCGTCTGATGCTTGCCTGCGGCCTGTCGGCGGGGATGAGCTATGGGGTGAATGAGAGTGGAGCGTATAGCGAGAATGTGCCGGCGGCTCTGACGGACTATTTCGGTTATGACAAGAAATACACACGTATCTATCGCCGGGAATTCTACTCGCAGGTGCAGTGGGAAAGGATGATTTACGGTCAGCTGCAGCTCGGTCGCCCTGTCTATTACAGCGGTTCGGGCAACGGCGGAAGTCATGCATATGTCATCGACGGGTATCGTCCGGTCGGGCTGTACCATGTCAACTGGGGCTGGAGTGGTTTGTCTGACGGCTATTTCAGGCTCAGTGCTCTCAATCCGTCGCAGGTCGGGATCGGTGGCAGTCTGGGCGGTTTCAGCCTGTCGCAGCGCATGGTTACGGCAGTGCCGCCGGGCGCGGATCCGGGCGTGGTCTTCAACGACGAGCTCGGCGGATCGATCAGAATGGTCAGCGACGGTGTCTATGCGGTCTACTATAAAGGCAACGGCTATAGCCTGCTGAATGTCGCCATCGGTGCGGCGATTGTCGACCGGGACGAAAATATAGTCGCATCCGCCACCTTCTGGGACGGATATAACTTCACCGGATCGGTCGCGGTGCGGCACGATTCCTATCGTTTTGACTTCTCCCGGATTCCTCTCGCTCCGGGCGATTACAGGATTTATCCGGCTTATCGGCCTGACGGGTCGGAGCAGTACTGTCTGACCGCAAAGTGCAGCGGTTTTCAGCACTATATGAATCTGACGGTCTCTGAAGCCGGAGAATACATCATGACCAATACGTCGACTCCGGAGGGCGTGTGCGACATCAGCATATCCGGTATGGTTCCGGATTGTGACCAGTATGTCGGTCATTCGGGGGTGATTTCGTTTTATGCTGTCAATAACGGAAATGAAGATTATGATGGGACGATCGGCCTGACAATGTCCGACAGCGAAGGATGTGAGGTCGCGTCGTTGCGTTCGTTCAGTTCGTTTGTCGGCTCCGGAGCAAACACGGTCATCAATGCCGAGTTTCCGGTGTTTGACGCATCGGGCAGTCTGATTCCTGCCGGGAGCTATTCGCTGAGGTTTACCGACAGCGAAGGCAATCTGCTTTCAGATGGCGAATATAGTATTGATGTCAAGGCAGGGTCGCCTTTTACGTCGTGGACTCCTTCCGGAAGTATCGGAGTCCTGAACGGAGCGACAATTCCCGCAGTGCTCATCAACGGCGATCTTTGGGATCATACGCCGCTTATAAAAGCGACTCAGACCCAATCGAATATGACGCTGGAGCTGGCTTTCTTCCCCCGTTCCTCCGCAACGGCTGTGAAAAGACTGACATGTTTCCAGGGAACACTCTATCCGATGGAGTCGACATTTCCGATTTCTCCGATGGCTGTTGACGTGCCGTTCGGAAGCTATGACGCATGCTACTGCAAAGGCTACAATCAGATCTCATTGAAGCGGCCGCTGCGTGTCGGCGTCCGGAAAGACGGCGTTTGCTATCTGCCGGCATCCGACGGCGGCGCATCTGCATTCATGATGCCGTCTGACGGCAGTCCGGATGCGGTCGTTGTTCCGGAGACGGTCACTGTCGGCGGAACGCAGCTGACTGTTACTGCTGTCGAGCCGGAGGGTTTCATGCTGAACTCCTCGCTGTCGGTGATTGATTTGCCGTCAGGAGTAAAGACGATTGGAGCGAATGCGTTTTCGGTATGCCGGTCTCTGGAGCAGATCATAATGCGCTCTGAAGAGCCGCCGTTTGTTTTCCGCAATCATATCGCTCCGGGGCTCAACAGGAGTGTCGCGTTCTATGTTCCGGCGTCGGCCTATGACAGTTACAGGTCATTGCTTGAAAATTACAATCAGGTCTATAGTCTTGTCGAAACGATTGAATCCGGATCGGAAATCATGGACGGTCCGGAATCGGAGATTACTCTTTCGTATTCGCCGGCTCATGAATCTGTTGATCCGGCATTCGTGATCACTCCGGCCGATGACATGTCGGCAGCAGTCGCTGAGGCCGGAATCGTTTCCGTCGGCGCAGGGAAACTGCGTGTGGCACTGCGTGCGCTGAGTGAAGGCGTTGCGACATTCCACATAACTCCCGCCCACAGAAGTGACAGCCATTCGGTTCTTACTGTGACCGTGACGGAGACCGCATCTGTCGATGGACCGGCGCTGGACAATTTCCGGCTCTGGCCGGCAGATGTGTTTACCGTCACCGGACTCCTTCTGAAGCGAAATGCCGGGGAGGCGGATCTCCAGTCGCTATCCAGCGGAGTGTACCTGCTACGTAGTCCCGCGGGCATACGCAAGGTGATCAGATGACAGCTGGTAAGGGCGATCGCCCGATACTGAACAGAGTCTGATTTTCAGACGTTATGAAACCGAAGGCTATTTGAAAACCTTCGGTTTCAACTATGTCAACGGCTACCGGACCGACATATTCGCTGGCGAATTTCCGACGACGACTGGTCAGTTTTCTGCATTTTATCGTGATCGTCCTGTCGGTGATTCTGCTCTATGCCATAACCTACGACACGCTCAACAGCATTTCCCTTCTGACCGACCGCCGCTATCTTTCGCTGCAGTTCTGGATCTGCCTGTTTTTCATATTCGAGACTGTCGTGGAGTGGGCATGTACGTCCGGAAGGAGGCGTCATTTCGCGAGAATGATTGTGCTTGTGATGCTTTGTGTTCCTTACATCACGCTGATCCACCATTATGATCTTCGCGTCAGCCTTGAGGTCTATTATCTTCTGAGAGTGATGCCGCTTGTGCGTGCGGCAACGGTTCTTGTCGTCATGTGGGGAATAATGGAGAAAAACTGGGTGACAGGCATGTTCGGGTCCTACATCATCATTCTGCTGATTACGCTCTATGTCCTTTCTCTGATGTTTTTCGTTGAGGAACACCGTCTCAATCCGATGGTCTACAACTACTGGCAGGCTCTCTGGTATTCATTCATGCAGATGAACACCTGCGGTTCCAATATCTCGCCTGTGACTGTGGCGGGAAAGGTTATCGGAATCGTCCTGTCGGTCGAAGGGCTTATTCTGTTTCCTGTCTTCACGGTGTTTTTCACCCATGCGTTCGGACGCACCCGCGTTTCGGACCCGGCGACAGTGCAGGATCCGAAACAGCAGCCGGTCGGGGAGGATTCAGGACCGTAGGGCTGTCAGAGCCTTCACGCGGGAATTGAAGTCAAACGCACTCAGCAGAGTGTCGAGAGTCAGGTGCATGCGATAGCGCCAGTAGTGGCGGGGATTTGCGGGAATGTTTATCTGCTCCTCGCTCGGATCTTTGCGGCGGAGATTGCCGTCGATCGCCAGCCAGTCCTGTAGCGGAAGAATGCATAGCATCGAGGGGGAGACCATGTGCTGTCTGAGGATCATCTCGCAGATCTCCGGAGTCGCTTCTGCGGGAACGCCGTCGTTTGTTCCGGTAAGGTCATGATAGAGGCATGCTGCGCGTTCATGATCCTCTTCCCACCATTGTCGCAGTCCGGCCATGTCGTGGGTTGAGGTCGAGCAGACCGAATGATAGGGATAGCGGGAGGGATTCCCGATCGGTGTCCACGCCTCTTTCGGCATCCGCTGGATTTCGAGCGAAAGGATGCGGAGGCTTTCCATCACATCCGGGACACACGCCGGAATCATTCCGAGGTCTTCGGCACACGAGAGCATTCCGGTCGAGCCGACCAGTGCAGGCAGCTTTTCAAGAGCTTTCTCTTTCCAGAAGTCGTTGTGACGGTGGTAGTAGAAGTCTTCGTAGAGGGCACTGAACGCATTCTGCTGCTGCGGCGGAAGTGCTTTGAATGAGTCGGTGCGGTCTGCCGAAATGCGGGGATGGAAACGCCCTTTTTCGTAGGGATCTTCGATGAAGAGCACGTCGTCGAGACAGTCCGTCAGGAAGTTCCGGACCAGAATGTTTTCTTCGCCCCGGTCGGGAATCAGATCGGCGATCTGCCTCTGTGTGGCAACTGATTTCTGGAGAATAAGGCGTCCGTTGGCGGTCTCCGAAAAATACTCTCTTCTGACCTTGCCGGCAAGTTTTTCGGGCAGGACAGCGAAGGTTTCGTCGGTCACGTAGGGAGCGGTCATCGAGGCTCTGTCGAATTCGAATCCGAACGACTCTTTCATTTCCTCGGGGTTGAGCGGCAGTGCCGGAGAGAAGACGCCAAGCAGTCCGTGGAAGGTGTGCGACGGAATCTGCCAGATTCTGAAGAATCCGAGCAGATGGTCAATTCTGTAGGCTGAAAAGTATTCAGCCATTTTTCCGAGGCGGGATTTCCACCATGCGAATCCGTCGCGTGCCATTACGTCCCAGCGATAAGTGGGAAAACCCCAGTTCTGTCCCTGAACGGCAAAGTCATCGGGGGGAGCGCCGGCTGTCGAGTCGAGATTGAACAGTCCGGGGTTGAGCCATGCATCGACACTGCAGCGGGATATGCCGATGGGGATGTCGCCTTTCAGCGCGATTCCGCGTGAGTCGGCATAGTCGCGAGCGGCCCGCAGCTGCCTGTCGAGGTGATACTGGACGAAGCAGACATAATTGAAATCACGGAGGTTTTCCTCAATGAAACTGTCGACGCGCTTCTCGTCGTAGACCGAAAATTCTCCCCATGCGTTCATGTCGGCGGTCGAGAATCTGTCGCGCAGCATCGACCAGACGGCATATGGCTTCAGCCATTCGCAGTTACGGCTGTAGAATTTTTTGAAATCATCCGACGAGATGTCTCGGTCGCCCTGTTGGTCAAAGATCAGGTGGAGGTATTCTTCTTTGGCGCGGTTGACTCGTTCGTAGTCGACCGTCGGAAGCGCGTTCAGTTCCTTCCTGAGTTCGTCGAAGCAGCGGCGTTTTTCCGGATCGTCGAGAATTCCGACCTCTTCCAGACGCAGATACATCGGGTGGAGGGCAAAGGTGGAATTGGTCGTGTAGGGATAGGAATCGGTCCATGAGCGTGACATGGTCGTGTCGTTGATCGGAAGCAGCTGGATAAACTGCTGACCGGTCATTGCCGCCCAGTCGGCGAGTTTCCTGAGATCCGAAAACTCGCCTGTTCCGAAGCCTTCGTCGCTGCGTAGCGAAAAGACCGGGATCGCTGTGCCCGATCCGCGCCACAGCGGCAGCGGGTTCTCCATGAAGAGGCCGTTGACCCTCATTGATGCATCCTCGGGCAGTTCCGGAAGCGTAAAGCGCCGGTTGTCGCCTTTTTCCCATCCGGCGAGGGTGTGGTCGGATTTTCTGATCAGAATGAATTTGAATTCGAATTCATTCGGGAGAGCGTGACGGGCGATTTGTGTGGACCAAACCGGGAATTCTGCGTCGGAAAGTTCTATCGCCTGTGCCGGATTCCAGTTGCCGAGTGTCGCGCAGTTGCCTGAGATTGCAATTGTCATGTCCGACGGAATCATCGGGGCGTCGACGTTGATCTCAAGCATTCCGCCTCTGAGTGCTGGGCGGTCGCCGGAGACGTTTCTTCTGAAAATAGACTCAGTGAAAGCTGATGAGAGAAACGGCAGGAAGGTCGGACAGTCGCGCCACTGGTCGTTGATGCGCAGTTCGGAGAGATTGCCGAAGTGTCCCGCAATTCTGTCGGGTCCCCATTCGTCGCGAAGCGAGCCGTCGGCACGTCTGACTCTGTAGCGGTAGGAAAATTCTTCCGGAAGCTGGCCGGGATCAATCGTGACGGTCGGAGTGCCGTCCGTACCTTCGGACATGACGAGTCCGGATGCGAGAACCGGAAGCGAACCGATGATCTCCATCGATTCGTTCCGGTTCAGGTAATAGTCTAATCGGAATGTTATCTTCATGGTTGTAAGCGTAGGTCGGGATTGCCGGCGATCAGCCGCAGCGTGATGTGCCGCAGGAGGTACAGATCAGGCATCCTTCCTGATAGATGAGAGTTTCCTGTCCGCAGTTGGGACATTTCTGCCCGCTTGCTTTTGTTCCGTTGGGGAGATACTTCTTCAGTGCGCGTTCGACACCCATTTTCCATGTATTGATCGACTGGCTGTCGAGTTCCAGACCTCCGACAAGTTTCAGAACCTGATCGATCGGCATGCCGTAGCGGATCACTCCGGAAATGAGTTTTGCGTAGTTCCAGTATTCGGGATTGAATTTGTCGGAAAGACCTTCGATTGTTGTCTTGTAGCCGCGTTTGTTGATGAACTGGAAGTCATAGCGTTTATTGCCTTTGTCGTCGATTGCCTTGATGATCTTTCCTTTTGTCACTGATTTCGGACAGAAGATTCCGTCGTCGTCATCGGCCAGACCTGTGAAGATCTCATAAGGACGTCCGTCCAGCAGGCCGACGAACGCGATCCATTTTTCCTTGTTGTTCTGGAAGCGTACGACGTCGGCTTCCAGTTCGTTGGGGCGTTTGTCGACGATCGGATGCCCGTAGGCCGGGAGCTGAGGCTGGTTCTTTTTCCTTTTGTCGACGGCGATAAGC
>JAIDJZ010000228.1 GCA_029051965.1 Paramuribaculum sp.
AACAATTTTTTTTACGGGGTCGGAAAATTATCGCATTCTTTGATTTTATACTTGCCAAATATGTGTTATCTTTGTACTTTGTAAGAGATGTCGGTCAGCTAATGCGGTTGTCCGCCCTCTTTAGTACCTTAAAAAGATACAGCGTAAATGAAGAAAAATATCTTTGCTAAACGTTCGGCTGATAGTCAGGACGCTGCGCCGGAAAAGAAAAAACGCAAACTGGGTCTGGTTGCAAAACTTTGGATTTGTTTCGGAATTTTCATCGGAGCAATTGGATTGTCATTTGTGCTTGCATATAACGGAATTATCGGGTATATGCCTGATATAGAGGAGTTGAAGAATCCTACTGATAAGTATGCCTCGATTCTCTATACAGCCGACGGCAAGGAGATGGGTCGCTATTTCCAGGGTAGCGGCAATCGTGTGAGCGCGGATTTCGACGAGATTTCGGGCCATGTGGTCAATGCTCTTATCGCAACTGAGGACGCGCGGTTCATGGAGCATTCCGGAATCGACTTCCGTGCGCTGATGCGAGTCGGTTTCAAAACTCTTCTGATGCAGGACCGCAGCGCGGGAGGTGGCTCGACGCTTACCCAGCAGCTTGCCAAGCAGCTCTATTCGTCGCAGTCGTCCAACCAGCTTTCCCGTGCGCTTCAGAAGCCTATCGAGTGGATGATCGCGCTGAAGCTCGAGCGTTTCTATTCGAAGGAGGAGATCATCAAGATGTATCTCAATCAGTTTGACTTTCTCTACAATGCGGTCGGAATCCGTTCGGCCGCGCAGGTCTATTTCGGCAAGGAACCGAAGGATCTTAATGTCGAGGAGGCTGCGCTTCTTGTCGGAATGGTGAAGAATCCTTCGATCTATAATCCGCTTCGCAATCCGGAGCGTGCCCGCGACCGCCGCAATGTTGTGTTCGACCAGATGGTCAAGGCGGGTTTCCTGACTCAGTCGGAGGCAGCTTCGCTGAAGCAGCAGCCGGTAGAGGTCGATTTCCATCGTGTTGACCATAAGGACGGCATTGCGCCATATGTGCGTGAGCAGATACGATATATGCTTCGTGCCAAGAAGCCCGACCGCGCCAACTACCGTGCGTGGGAGCAGGCGAAATTTTTCTCTGACTCTATCGAATGGATCCGCAATCCGCTCTTCGGCTGGATTGAGAAGAATCCAAAGCCGGACGGCACGAAATATGACATCTATAATGACGGACTGAAGATCTACACCTCGATTGACTCGCGCATGCAGCAGCATGCCGAAGAGGCTGTGACGCAGCATCTCGGCCGCACTTTGCAGCCGGCCTTCAACCGCGAGAAGCGCGGAACATGGGGCGCGCCGTATTCGGCTAACCGCACTGAGATTTCAGAGGTGCGTGTGAAGCATCTGATCAATCAGGCGATCAAGCAGACCGACCGCTGGCGCAAGCTGAAGGCAGCGGGAATGGAGGATAGCGAGATCCGCAAGACGTTCGATGTCCCGACGGAAATGAAGGTGTTTTCCTATGCAGGGGCGATCGACACGGTTATGACTCCGCTGGATTCGATTCTCTATCACAAGTCGTTTCTCCGCAGCGGTTTCATGGCTATGGATCCTGTGACAGGGCATATTCTGGCCTATGTCGGCGGTCCTGACTTCAAGTTTTTCCAGTATGACATGGTTTCGCTCGGACGCCGCCAGGTCGGATCGACGATCAAGCCGTTTCTCTATTCGCTTGCTATGGAGGAGGGTTTCACGCCTTGCGACAGAATGCTTTGCGCGCCGCCGCGTATCTATCAGAACGGCAAGCTCTGGACAATCCGTTCGGGGCGTGCGCGCGCGGGGGGTATGGTCGACCTCAAATGGGCGCTTACGACTTCCAACAACTGGATTTCGGCGCGTCTGATCGATCAGCTCTCGCCGGGGGCTCTGGTGCGCACTCTGCGCAACTATGGCATCAGCTCGCCGCTCGATACGAACTATACGCTGGAGCTCGGGTGGTCGGACATGTCGGTGAAGG
>JAIDJZ010000229.1 GCA_029051965.1 Paramuribaculum sp.
AACAGATCAGCGGCTGGATCGACCGCATCAAATCTAAAGACTTCCGCCTTATTATAGGGTGTGAGATGTATGTCGCACAGAAGTCGCTCCACGAATCTGTCGACAAACGCGACACCGGACGCCACCTCGTTGTTCTGGCAAAAAACAAAAAAGGCTATCAGAATCTCATAAAACTCGTGTCGCAGGCCTGGACAGAAGGGTTCTACTCCCATCCCCGAACAGACAAAATGCAACTCGAAGCCCACAAAGAGGGACTGATAATCGCATCAGCATGTCTCGGCGGCGAGATCCCACGACTGATCCAGGCCGGAAGAATCGACGAAGCCGACGAACAGATAAAATGGTGGAAAAGCGTTTTTGGCGATGACTACTACATCGAACTTCAGCGCCATCCCGCCAAAGTCGCCAATGCCAACCACGACGTCATTGAAATTCAGAACCGTGTCAATCCGATTCTGGTCGATCTCGCAAGAAAAAATGACGTCAAAATCATCTGCACGAACGACGTCCATTTCGTCAACGAAGCGGATGCCGAAGCCCACGACCGTCTGATCTGCGTCAGCACAAACAGCAACTTGACCGATCCGAAACGCATGCGCTACTCCAAACAGGAATGGTTCAAGACGACCGATGAGATGGCACAGCTCTTCGCCGACTATCCCGAAGCACTCGAAAACACGGCCGAAATCACAGCAAAAGTCGAACACTACTCGATCGACCACGGTCCGATCATGCCCAACTTCGAAATCCCCGAAAGCTTCGGAACAGAAGAGGAATACCGTTCACGACTGACCGAAAAAGATCTTTTCGACGAATTCACACGCGACGAAAACGGCAACGTCGTGCTCAGCCAGGAGGAAGCCGAAGCAAAAATCCAGAAACTCGGAGGCTACGACAAACTCTACCGCATCAAATTCGAAGCAGACTATCTCTCCAAACTGGCCTACGAGGGGGCAAAGAAACGCTATGGCGACCCTCTCACCGACGAACTGAAGGAGCGAATCAATTTCGAGCTCCACATCATGAAGACAATGGGTTTTCCCGGCTACTTCCTCATCGTGCAGGACTTCATCAACGTTGCCCGCGAAAGTCTCGGAGTCAGCGTTGGCCCGGGCCGAGGATCAGCTGCCGGAAGCTGCGTCGCCTACTGTCTTGGAATCACTCAGATCGACCCCGTGCGCTACGACCTGCTGTTCGAGCGATTCCTCAACCCCGACCGAATCTCCCTGCCTGATATCGACATCGACTTCGACGACGACGGAAGAGCCGACGTTTTGCGCTACGTCACCGACAAATATGGCGAAGAAAAAGTGGCCCACATCATAACCTACGGCACAATGGCCGCAAAACTGGCCATCAAGGACGTCGCTCGAATCGAACAACTCCCGCTAAGCGAAAGCGACCGTCTCACAAAGCTGATCCCCAAGCGAATGCCGACTGTCGACGGAAAAGAACTCAAACTCAACCTCTCGAACTGCTACAACTACGTCGACGAATTCAAACGTGAGCTCAACTCCAACAACGAACTTATCGTCGAAACACTCAAGTTCGCACTCCAGCTCGAAGGAACTGTGCGCAACACGGGTGTCCACGCCTGCGGGGTGATCATATGCCGCGACGACATAACCGACTGGGTACCCGTCAGCACCGCCGTCGACAAAGAGTCCGAATCGAAGGAAAAGATCATTGTGACCCAGTATGAAGGCCGTGTCATCGAAGAGACCGGACTCATCAAAATGGACTTCCTCGGACTGAAAACCCTTTCGATCATAAAAGAGGCTGTCGAAAACATCAGACTGACGCGCGGAATCGAGATCGACATGGAGACAATCCCGATCGACGACCCGAAGACATATCAGCTCTACTGCGAGGGCGGCACGACCGGAACATTCCAGTTCGAGTCCGCCGGCATGCAGAAATATCTCCGCGAACTCCAGCCTTCGACATTCGAAGACCTCATCGCCATGAACGCCCTCTACCGGCCAGGCCCAATGGACTACATCCCGGACTTCATTGCCCGCAAACACGGCCGCGAACCGATCGTCTATGACATCCCCGTCATGGAGAAATATCTGAAGGACACCTACGGCGTCACCGTCTACCAGGAACAGGTCATGCTCCTGTCGCGTCTGCTCGCCAACTTCACCCGCGGACAGAGCGACACGCTCCGAAAGGCGATGGGAAAGAAGATGATCGAGAAAATGAACGAGCTCAAAGCCCTCTTCCTCGAAGGCGGACAGAAAAACGGCCACGACCCGAAAGTGCTCGACAAGATCTGGGCCGACTGGGAGAAGTTCGCATCATATGCATTCAACAAAAGCCACGCGACATGCTACAGCTGGGTCGCTTTCCAGACTGCCTACCTCAAGGCAAACTACCCCGCCGAATACATGGCGGCAGTCCTCTCACGCAACCGCAACAACTCGGAAAAAATGTCCGGCTTCATCGACGAATGCAAAAAAATGCACATCCCCGTCAAAGGTCCGGACGTCAATGAAAGCTTTGCAACATTCGGTGTGAACTCGAAGGGTGACATCCGTTTCGGACTGGCAGCGCTGAAAGGAATCGGCGAAAACGTCGCAGCCGAGATCCTCGCGACCCGCAAAAAAGGAGGTCCGTTCGAATCGATCTTCGACTTCATCGAGCGCGTCCCCTCATCAGCCCTCAACCGACGCATCATCGACACAATGGCAATGGGCGGTGCGTTCGACTGCTTCAGTTCCCACATCCAGCGCGAAGACTTCTTCGAGACCGACAGCCGTGGAATCACATTCTCGGAAGCCCTCGTAAAATACGGCCAGCTCTATCAGAACGACCAGCAGAACCGCGAAATGTCTCTCTTCGGCGACGACATGGACTCTATGGCGACTGCCGGACGACCGACCATCATCCCCGGAATTCGCTGGGTCGACGCCGTACGCCTCGAAAAAGAACGCGAGATCGTCGGAACATACCACTCAGCCAACCCGCTCGACCCATATTTCATGGAGCTCCACTACGGCACGACCGACCTGAAAACATTTCAGGAAAAAGAGCCGGCCGAAGGTGAGGAAATCGTGCTCGGAGGAATGGTCGTAGACTTCACCTCCCGACCCTCGAAACGAGGCGGAAACTTCGGCATTCTCAAAATCCAGGACTACACCTCGGCATCCGAATTCATGCTCTTCGGACAGGACTACATCGACTATCACAACTACGGTGTCCCGGGAACTCCCGTCATGATACGCGGAGCCTTCGGCCGACGCTTCCAGGGACAGGACCTCAGATTCAAGATCAATTCTGTCCGGCTTCTCTCAGATCTGAAAGGCAACGTTGTCGACGGTATTGTGATCAACGTCGACACCAACACCCTGACCGAAGCCCTCCACGGCGTTCTGGCCGAACATGCCGGATCGACCACGCAAGACCTCGGATCTCTTGCCTTCAAAGTGCGCGACGCCCAAAGCAACCGCCACGTAACCCTCGGAAGCTCGCTCCGCATTCCCGTCAACAAAGAACTTGTCGAAAAACTGCAGAACCTCGAAGTTGACTTCACAATAGTGACAAAACACTTCTAATCATAACCCAAAAACTACTTAACACTATGGCTTATCAATTTACTGACGCTAACGT
>JAIDJZ010000023.1 GCA_029051965.1 Paramuribaculum sp.
AAAGCGGGAAAGTAGGTAACCGCCCCCTTAACCGACGAAACGGCCCTGATCATAACGACCAGGGCCGTTTCTATTTTTAGAGCTCCGCATTTACATTTCACTCTGAACTATGGTTGAACTCTCTCAGATACCCGTGATCGCCTCATGGCTTCGCAGCAATGGTGGCGCAAGCGATGACGTGCTCCGCCGCCTTTGTGGTTTATTGTCACCTCTTATCCTTCCCAGACGTGCTGTAGTCGTCGCCGAAGGGAAGACCACCGGCGAGGCCTACTTCATCGAGAAGGGAATGACACGAAGCTACTGGATGGTCGACGGGCAGGAAGTGACAACCTCTTTTTCCGTCGAGGGAAGCATCGTGTTCAGCATGGATGAGCTCTACTATGGATTGCCGAGCGAGGAGTATGTCGAAACGGTCGAGAATTCCTCCCTGTTCGCCATATCTCTTGTGGATCTTGCGACTATTGTGCGTTCCGAAAGAACACTCAATGAGTGGTGGATCCGGATTCATCAGAACGAGTACCGCCGGCTCCACAGATCCCACAAGGAGAGGCTGACAATGTCTGCGGCCGACCGATATCGTTCCTTTGCGCGTCAGTTTCCCGAAGTCTGTCGCCGTGGACGGTTGACCGACATCGCCTCCTATCTTGGCATTACGCTTCCGACTCTCAGCCGTATTCGCGCCGAGAAGTGAGAGGCATGCACAGACGTACTGTGCTTTTTTTGTTCTAAAGCAAATTTTTTGAGTAGGGGAATTCTTATTTTTGCAGTGAGAAACCAATCCTAACTGCATTGCCATGACTCGAACAGTCCCTCAGAACCCTACATCTGTGCCGCGCTACGAATTGCTCGACGGCCTTCGCGGTGTTGCCGCATTGTTTGTGATCCTCTATCATTTCTGCGAAGCCTTTGCGACATCGCCTACAGACCAGATGTTCAACCACGGCTATCTCGCCGTAGACTTCTTTTTCGTACTCTCAGGATTCGTGATCGGATATGCCTACGACGGTCGCTGGAGCCGTGGGATGACTCCCGGACGCTTTATGCTTCGACGCGTCATCAGGCTGCAGCCGATGGTCGTTCTGAGCCTGCTGTTAGGAGTCATTGCCTATCTGATTCAGGGAAGCGTACGCTGGGACGGGACGCCTGTCACGCTTCCGACATTGATCGTGGCGCTTGTTTTAGGAATGTTTCTCATACCGGTCATTCCCGGCGCAAGCTATGATGTGCGTGGCAACGGCGAGATGTTTCCGCTCAACGGCCCGAGCTGGTCTCTGTTTTTCGAATATATCGGAAGCATTCTCTACGCGCTTGTTCTCCATCGCCTGTCCGACCGTTGGCTGAAGCTCGTCGTCTTTCTCTCCGGAGTCGCTCTGGCCGCATGGGCGGTGACCGACATGTCCGGTGCCTATCATCTCGGTGTCGGATGGGGCATGGCCGACTGGGGATTAATCGGAGGATTTCTCCGCCTTTCATTCTCGTTCTCGATCGGGCTGCTTATGCAGCGCCGATTCAGACCGGCAAAGATCCGGGGTGCATTCTGGATCTGTTCGGCATTGATCGCAGCGATTCTTGTCTGTCCCTATGTAGGCGGCCCTGATCCATCGCTTCTGAATGGCATTTACGACGCCGTGGCAGCGATTTTCCTCTTCCCCGCGATAGTTTGGCTCGGTGCGTGCGGAACGACGTCTGACGCCTTCTCTGCGCGTTTGTGCGAAACTCTCGGTGAGCTCTCCTATCCCGTCTACATTGTCCACTATCCGGTCATGTATCTCTTCTACGCGTGGGTCTGGACAAACGGACTTGTCTACACGCAAGTCTGGCCCGTCTGCTGCGGTCTGTTTGTGCTGATACTTATTCTGGCGTGGGTCTCCCTCCGGTTCTACGATCGGCCGGTCCGCAGCAGGCTAACAGCTTGGCTCGCGTCGCGAAAACGTCTGTAGACGGCTGCTGATATTCTGTGCTGCAATGTGATATAAAAAGCAACGAGGGGTCGTCGTCACGACGTCTCCTCGTTTAGATAATAAACCAATCATTATCACATTTCTTGCAATGGAAAAAGTAATTTTGCTATGTACTATTAGAACGCAAAACACCCCTGAAAGTTTATCCCGCCCCTCTAAATTTAAATCTTTTTAATAAAATCGTTTATTTAAAAGCAACTACTGCTTTTTTTGATTTAAATTTAAACTGTTTCTAAGGACGGAAGCAGGAAAATTTGTTATCTTTGTGTCTCACACCGTGACAATGTTCCCTGAAGAAGTCTTCGGTCACGGATGTTTAACTAATTTTTTGGAACGCGTGCAGCGATTATGCCCGTCCGCGGCTTAATTTTGCATCGTACTTCCTACAACACACTTGAATAACAAATAATCTCACAATAGAAATGGCAAAAAAAGAAACAACAAAGAAGGGTGCGGCTGTCGACCCCAAAGCGGCTAAGCTGAGTGCTCTCAACCAGGCTCTTGCTCGCATCGAGAAAGACTTCGGCAAAGGAAGCATCATGAAACTCGGCGATGAAGTGATCGAGGATGTCGATGTGATTCCGACAGGATCCATATCGCTTAACTATGCCCTTGGTGTCGGCGGTTTTCCGCGCGGCCGAATCATCGAAATCTACGGACCGGAATCGTCCGGTAAGACAACGCTCGCGATCCACGCAATCGCTGAAGCTCAGAAAGCGGGCGGAATCGCGGCTATGATCGATGCCGAACATGCGTTCGACCGCTTCTATGCCGAAAAACTCGGCGTGGATGTCAACAACCTCCTTATCGCTCAGCCCGACAACGGAGAGCAGGCGCTCGAAATCGCCGAACAGCTGATCCGTTCAGCCGCTGTCGACATTCTTGTTGTAGACTCTGTTGCGGCTCTGACTCCCAAAAACGAGATCGAAGGCGACATGGGCGAGCGCAATGTCGGACTTCAGGCCCGACTCATGTCTCAGGCAATGAGAAAACTGACCGGTGCGATCTCGCGGACAAACACGACATGCATCTTCATCAATCAGCTTCGTGAAAAAATCGGTGTCATGTTCGGTCCGAGCGAGACTACGACCGGCGGCAACGCCCTGAAATTCTATGCGACAGTGCGCATCGACATCCGCTCAAGCTCGACAATCAAGGATGGCGAAGATATCCTCGGACGCCACACCAAAGTCAAAGTCGTCAAAAACAAAGTTGCGCCCCCGTTCCGTAGAGCCGAATTCGACATCATGTTCGGCGAAGGCATCTCCCGTTCAGGCGAAATCATTGACCTCGGTGTTGAATACGGAATAATCCAGAAGAGCGGCTCATGGTTCAGCTATGGAGGGTCCAAGCTTGCCCAGGGACGAGATGCAGCCAAGCGTGTCGTCATGGACAACCCTGAGCTCGCCGACGAACTCGAAGAAAAGATCATGGCTGCGATGAAAGCCAAATCCGACGAACGCCGCGGAGGAAAGGGCGCTAAAGCGGCCGCTGCAGCTCCGAAATCTGGCGATGTCGAGGATCTTGACGAACTCGACGACCTCGATGCCGACCTCGGCGACGATTTTTCGATCGACGAAGATCTGTAAGGCAAAAAAACGGGACTCGTTCGTTGAACTTTTGTCCCTTCAGACCGTGTTATAGCGTTAGAGAAATGTAACAATTATCTAACGCTATATTTTTTTGTTGATGAACAACCGATCCGCCGTTTCACTTATTGGCATCCTCCTCCTTGCCCTCCTGTCGGAAGCTGCAGCTGCTCCGCTCTCTCCTTCAGCCGCGCTCCAGCGCGCCATGCCACGGCTTCGTTCCGGCAGTCTCACGAATCTGACGACATCCTCCGCGGCCATGCCACGGCTCGTCCACACGATGGAACGCAGCGGCACCCCGACCCTCTATTTCTTCTCCTGCGGTTCCGACGGCTATGCTGTCCTTCCTGCAAGCGACCGCACCGGCGCGACAGTGCTCGGCTATGCCGACGGAACGTTCGATCCCGACTCACTGCCCGACAATCTACGTTGGTGGCTCAGCCAGTACAGTGCGGAAATCTATCTTCTTGAGAACAGCCCGACGGCCTCGGCCGACGTCGGCCCCGTCGCAATCGAAGAGCGCGACGCGATCGAGCCGCTGATGGCGACCCGGTGGAACCAGAGCGACCCCTACAATCTGTTCTGCCCTCTCGTCGACGGAACGCGCTGTCCCGTCGGATGCGTTGCCTCAGCTATGGCGCAGGTGATGAAAAAGTGGAACCACCCTCAGAAAGGAACCGGCAGCAACACCTACTACTCTACAGCTGCCGGTAAAGATCTGACGGTCGATTTCTCGCAGACGGACTTCGACTGGCAACTGATGGCCGACACCTACGACAGCTCCGCCTCCGAGGATGCACGCAACGCCGTGGCAACGCTCATGTACAGTTGTGCCGTGGCCGTCGAGATGCACTTCACCCCTGTGGCAAGCACCTCAAGCTACACGATGGCCACGCAGGCTCTTGTCCGCTATTTCGGCTACGACAAAGGGCTGCGCAACCTGTCACGCAACTATTTTGAGCTGGCCGACTGGATGACGCTCATCTACGACGAACTTGCCGCCGGGCGTCCCGTTCTCTATGGCGGGTCAAACGATGAAGGCGGACATGCCTTCGTCTGCGACGGCTACCGCTCCGACGGATATTTCCACATCAACTGGGGATGGGGTGGCTACAGCGACGGCTATTTCCTGCTGACGGCGCTCAACCCCGTCGACCAGGGCATCGGAGGCTCCGTCGGCGGCTATAACCTGAATCAGTACGTCATTGTCGGCATCCGGCCCGCTGTCGAAGGATCGGAATACATTCCCGTTTTGGAATTCATGTCCGACTTCACCGTCGGCAGCCATGACTATGAACGCGCCTCCGGTGTGACGGTTTCCTTTTCCGATCCAGAAAAGATCTATAACATGTCGACCGAGGAGATCGAAATCTATCCCGGAGTGGAGCTGACCGATGCCGACGGAAACGTCACATATATCGCCGCCGACTCATCAGTGACGCTCCCGAAAGGCTACGGATTGAAATCCTACTCCATATCAGCCGACCGGTTTCCTGAGTCAGGGACATATGTCGTGACGCCCGCCGTCCGGCTCGCCGACAGCCGTAACTGGTATGCCGCACATGTCCGCATGACAAATATACGCCAGTATGATCTGATAGCGACCCCCTCCCGGCTGACGTTCAGGAGCGTGGCGGAAGCCGGAGTGACGCAGGATTCGCTCGCGCTGATATCGCCGGTTCACCCTGCCGCGACCTGCGGAATCACAGCTGTTCTGACTAACTCCGGAGAAGAGGAATACTACCGCATTGTGACCCCTGTGCTCTGGCGTGGCGACGTCGAAGTCGCCCAGGCCGACGGCATTGCCGTCGATCTCGAAGGCGGAATGAGCAGTCGCTTCGAATGGATCGGCTCCTTCCCCTCCTATCTCTCCCCAGGAACATATACGCTCACCCTTGTCGACAACGCCGGCCGATCTCTTGGCGAAGGCATATCCGTCGATGTGACAGCCCGTCCCTCGTCACAGACCGAAGTCAGCGTCCCGAGCGTGACCATAGCCGGAACCGAAGCAGTCGGCTCCTCGACGGAATCACCCGTCCTTGCCGACCTCTCCGATTGCGTCATTGCGATGACCGTCCGTTGCGACAAAGGCTATATCGGCGAGACTGTCAACGGTGCCGTCTGGTATAGCGAGACCGAAGGCGTCGTCGGTCTCGGTGGACGCTTCATCGGACTCGATCAGGGATCGCAGACAACCGTAACCGTCACCCACGATCTCGCGCAGACCCTTGATCCCGACCACGTCTATCTTCTCTACGTCAAAGGTGAAGTCTCCGGCCCGCTCGCGCCTCCCGTCTATTTCAGGGCCGATCCATCCTCAGGAATCGAACTGGTTCGCGAGGTCCGACGTCTGACGCTCTTCTCCGACAACACGACTCTTCATCTCGCCTCGCCGACAGAGTTCGACACCGTCGGGATCCATGACTTTTCAGGGCGATGCGTCGCAACTCACGCTCTGTCGGAAAAATCCCTGTCGGCCATTGTCAGCGTCTCCTCACTGCCCTCCGGAGTCTACATAGTGACCGTAAGCGGCGGAGATGCCGCTCCGCAGTCCGCGCGCATGCTTAAGCGTTGACCTGCTTTCCCGACAGCTCGTCGAAGAGTTTGAGGTAGCGTGCGGCCACCGACGAAGCCGAAAACCGGCGGCGGATATCCTCATGGAGGGCGTCGCGGTCGGGGTTGGCCTCAAGAGCCCACACGATACCGTTGGCGAAATCGATATGGTCGCCATATTCTGCAATGTAGCCGTTGACCTTATGGTCAATGATATCAGCCTGTCCTCCGCGGCCGAAGCTGACGGGAAGCGCGCCCGAGGCCAGACCCTCGATAAGCGTTCCGGGCAGCGTCTCGTAGAGCGACGATGAAAGGACGGCTTTCGACGACGCATAGAGCTGTCTGAGCGTGTTGGGATCGTTGATCGTGCCCAGATGCTGATACGGAAAGCGCAGGCCGGCAAGTGCGTTGCGGTCGCCCAGTGCACCGAAGAAGACGACCTGAGAATTCTTGGCGATGTCAGGACGGTTGTCGAAAAGATAGTTGAGCGCCTTTATGGCGGTCGGCAGACCCTTGATCGGATCGTCGAGGCGGGCGGCCCCCATCAGAATGTAGTTCTCGGCATCGGCGAGAGCGTCGATCTTAGCCGTCGGGTGGGTGAAAAAGCTGTCGGTCGGAAATGCATTCGGAATGACTCTGACGTCGCGGTTTTTCAGCAGACCGCTCTTTCCCGAGCATTCGGCAAGCCAGTTGCTGACCGCCACAAACGTGATCGGAACCCTGTCGAAAAGTCTCTGTTTTTTTCTGAAAACGGAGCGTGACAGATCGTTGGCTGAGCCGCCGGTGAGAAACTGGCAGTGGCCGCATTCGTTGAAATACGCCCGGCATTCGCGCGCGTGATGGCAGATTCCCGTCACGCACCACATGTCGTGCATCGTCCAGACGATCGGTTTGCCAAGACGCGCCAGCCGTTCGATTCCTTTAAGCGAGAGCAGGCCCTGGTTGATCCAGCTGAGCATGATGACATCCGCTTCCCTGACCCACGGATGGTTATGGACCGGAAGACCAGTGGACGCTGTCGAAACCTTAAAAAGATTCTTGCGTGAAAAACCATTGCGTGAGGCTATTCCGAGACGTTCCTTAAAGAACGAGATTCCGCGTCTGAATCGTGCTGCCCCCTCGCTGACCGAAGGATCGTCGCTGTATTTGTTGAAGACTATCATCCGGGCCTCGGCACCCGCAT
>JAIDJZ010000230.1 GCA_029051965.1 Paramuribaculum sp.
CCGGCATACGCGATTTCCGCCTGTCGAGTGGGCTCGGAGATTTGTATAATAGACAGTAGATACCTCTTTTTGGGGATAAATGTTTCGGGAGATCCCTCGATGACACTATTTACCGAGAGCCCCAAAACAATCGCTACTCCTTCTATGACATGGACGGAAGATGGATTGCGCGTAAGTAATGTTCCGACAGGCTTAATGGTTTCAGTCAACGCAGTAGATGATGAGACCACATGTTTAGGCAAATGTGTTTCAACGGGAGAGGTCGTTTTTCCGAACATCAATCGTCCGTGCATTCTGACAATCACCGGTGTTAACTACAGGCCATATCAGTATCATATAAAAAATTATCCAGTTCTGATACTTGAAAATATGACGATTACAGATGATTCGGAATATACTGCTAACAGAATTTATCTTGGAAAGAACGTGACTTTAAGAAGTGGAGTCACACTCAAGCTGAATTATCGCGAGTCTCTTAAGGTGAGGGATAATGTAAACTGCGACGCAAGAAGTAAACTGATTATAAACCAGAAAAAGTGACAGATATGAAAAAGTATGTTTATATGGTAATGGCAATCATTGGGCTGTCGGTTATGCCGGGTTGTAAGGATGATGAGCCGGATGGCAATTATGATGATGTACATATGACATGGATATACGATTTTGAAAGGCTTGTAAGTCCAGACATGATATATCGGTCGGGTTCGGAATTTATGCAAAGTAGTCGTGAGAATGTTGTGTTCAATCTTTCGGATAAGGAATTTCTCGGCAGGTCATATCTTCAGATCAATATTGGCGACATGCCGACCGAAATGCTTATCAGGGTTGACGGCGATGTCATCTGGGGATATAATCCGCAAACAGAGAGCGAGTTCAAGATGTATGACTTTTCGAAGTGGCCTCTCGAGGAGGGGGATTCGCTGATCTACCGAATTTATGAAATTAATGACAACTATGAAATAACCGGGATTGCGGATTACAGCGACGTACTTAAGAGTAATACGAGACTATGGGATTTTTTGCTCGGAGACGAGCCGAAATCAAGATGTACGGTGATAACTAATTATGAGGACAATATTTATGAGGATTCCAAACCTTGCAGCATTCTTGCGCCATATAGGTCAAAGACAGGTAAGGGAATATACTCGTATTATATATGGTGTGAGTACTATGCATATGACGAGCGTTTTTATGAGGAAGTATTGAGCTATTACATTTACAATTTAAACTTCGGAATGGCAAAAGGGAAGGGTCTTTTCTTTAAAGACGAATCATTGACTGGCATTAAGTCGTGTGAAGCATTTTTAACGAAACTACCTTCTCTTTGAGCGCGTGAAAGATAACCCCAAACATTCTTCTTAAAACAGAGAGTTCAGAAGAAATAATGATTATGCGGATGGCAGGGACGCTCCACATGAATGTGTGTGGGGCGTCTCTGATTTTGAGCGGCCGCACTCTCTCTTAGGGGGGATCAGATGAAGCAGAGGACGAGGAGCTGGGCGATTACAACGCGGGCGAACATTGAGAGGGGGTAGGTCGTTGCGTAGGCTACGGCGGCGTTGTCGCCGGGGGTGATTTCGCCGGCGTAGGTCATTGACATCGGGTTGGCCATTGCTCCGCTGACCATTCCGGCGGCTGTTCCGAAGTCGTAGTGCCACCAACGCATTGCGGCTATGGTCATCAGGAGTGAGGGTAGGATCGTGATGATGAATCCTGCGGCGACCCACGTCAAGCCGTTGCCACGGAGGATGGTGTCGATGAATTGTGCTCCGGCGTCGAGTCCGAGGCATGCGAGGAAGAGTGAGAGTCCGATGCCGCGCAGCATGAGGTTGGCGCTTCGGGTTGTGTAGGTGACGAGGTGGAAGTGGGGTCCGAAGCGTCCGATGAGTATGCCGACGACGATCGGTCCGCCGGCGAGTCCGAGTTTGATCGGCACGGCGATGCCTGGGATCGAGATGGGGATTGAACCGACGATGAGCGAGAGGACGATTCCGATGAAGATGGCGGCGAGGTTGGGGTCTTTGAGGTCGGTTACGGAGTTGCCGACGAGTGCTCCGACTTTGTTGATTGCGTCGGCTGTGCCTACGATTGTCAGTCGGTCGCCGAGCTGGAGGATGAGGTCGGGCCGGGCGAGGAGGCGGACTCCGGAGCGGGAGACGCGTGAGATGTTGACGCCGTAGATTCGGCGAAGTCGCAGGGATCCGAGCTTGCGTCCGTTGAGCTGGGGCTTGCTGATTGTGATTGTCCGGGAGACGAGGTTTTTGTCGAGGGTGTCCCAGTTGATGTCGGGTTTGTTCCAGTCGCGATCGCTTTTTTCGCCGAAGAGTACGGTCAGTCTGGCGACTTCGTCTTCGTTGGTGATTGCCAGGATGCGGTCGCCGTCGGAGAGGATGTCGTCGGGGCCGGGTAGGGAGGCGCTGTCGCCGTGCCAGAGGCGTGAGACGACGAAGTGGATTTCGCCGAGGGCGTTGATTTCCTTGAGTGACATTCCGAAGATTGCGGGGTTTGTGACTCGGAATTCGGCCACATAGGTGTGGTCGGCGTCGTTGTTGCTCCGGGGTTCGTAGTCGGTTTTCCGGGCGATGAATTTCTTTATGAGGATGAATGCGAGGATGACGCCTACGGCTCCGAGGGGGTAGGTCACGGCGCAGCTCAGGGCGGCACCTTCGGTGGAGAGTCCGAGCTGGCTTATGGCCTGCTGGGCCGCTCCGAGAGAGGGGGTGTTGGTCGTTGCGCCGCTGAGGATGCCGACCATGTCGGTCATTGGGATCGCCATCAGATAGCTGAGGGCGACGGCAACGGCTGATCCGGCCAGGACGAGTCCGAGTCCGAGAAGGTTGAGCCTGATGCCTCCGGAGCGGAACGAGCTGAAGAAGCCGGGGCCGACTTTCAGCCCGAGTTCGTAGACAAAGAGCATGAGGCCGAAGTCTTCGGCGTATTTAAGGATTTCGGGGTCGATGGCGAGGCCGAGATGGCCGGCGAGGATGCCGGTGAAGAAGACGAATGTCACGCCGAGCGAGATTCCGCATATGCGCAGCTTGCCAAGTCCCAGTCCGATGGCTATTATGACTGAGATTACGCAGAGGGCCTGCAGGGCGGATTGCTCCCAAAAGAGACTTTCAAACCAGTTCATAGTGCAAAAGTACGCAGTTTCTGATAAATTGTCGGAATTCTGACGGATTTATTTTGGCTGAACCATTCTGACAGCATCCTCGCCATCCGGCAGAAAATAACAGGTGCTGTGTCAGAATTTTGAATTTTGACACAGCACCGGGATATTGTTCGGGGGAGCTTATCAGAATGCGAACATGGGGTAGGCTTCCATTGTCGCGTTGACTTTAGCGCGGACTTTTTCGATGACAGCGGGGTCTTCGGGGGAAGAGAGGACTGTGTCGATCAGTTCGACGATCTGCTGCATGAGGTCTTCTTTTGCGCCGCGGGTTGTGATTGCGGGAGTTCCGAGACGGATTCCGGATGTCTGGAAGGGTGAGCGGCTGTCGAAGGGCACCATGTTTTTGTTGGCGGTGATGTCGGCTTCGACGAGGACTTTTTCGGCGACTTTACCGGTCAGATCGGGGAATTTGGTTCGGAGGTCGACGAGGATGCAGTGGTTGTCGGTTCCGTTGGAGATGATCTTATAGCCGCGTTCGATCATGGCTTCTGCCATGATTGCTGCGTTTTTCTTGACTTGCTCCTGGTAGGCTCGGAATTCGGGCTGGAGGGCTTCGCCGAATGCGACGGCTTTAGCGGCGATGACGTGTTCGAGGGGTCCGCCCTGAGCTCCGGGGAATACGGCGGAGTTGAGGAGGGCAGACATCATGCGCAGCTCGCCTTTGGGAGTTGTCTTGCCCCAGGGGTTGGGGAAGTCTTTGCCCATGAGGATGATTCCGCCGCGGGGTCCGCGGAGGGTCTTGTGGGTTGTAGAGGTTACGATGTGGGCATATTTGACGGGGTTGTCGAGGAGTCCGGCGGCGATGAGTCCGGCGGGGTGGGCCATGTCGACCATGAAGATGGCACCGATTTCGTCGGCGAGACGGCGCATGCGTGCGTAGTCCCATTCGCGAGAGTAGGCGCTGGCGCCACCGATGATCAGTCGTGGACGTTCGCGGCGAGCGACTTCTTCCATCTGTTCGTAGTCGACGAGTCCGGTTTCGGCGTCGACGTTGTATTCGAGTGCTTTATAGACGAGTCCGGAGAAGTTGACGGGGCTTCCGTGGGAGAGGTGTCCGCCGTGGGATAGGTTGAGGCCGAGGAATTTGTCGCCGGGGTTAAGACAGGCCATGAACACGGCCATGTTTGCCTGTGCGCCGGAGTGGGGCTGTACGTTGGCATATTCCGCTCCGAAGAGTTCTTTCACGCGGTCGATCGCCAGTTGTTCAACCTGATCCACTACCTGACATCCGCCATAGTAGCGGTGGCCGGGATAGCCTTCGGCATATTTGTTGGTGAGGCAAGATCCCATTGCGCGCATGACGTCGTCGGAAACGAAGTTTTCGGAGGCGATAAGCTCGATGCCTTTTTTCTGACGCTGATACTCGAGGTCGATGAGGTCGAAGATTTGTTTGTCGTGTTGCATGTCGAGAGTTGATTGAGTTTAAGTACCTAAAGGTGATTTATTTTGAGTTCTTTGATTTTTTCTTTTTCATGACGCTCCATCCGAATCGTCCGATTGGCTGTCCCTGGGCGAAATACTGTCCGTGGGAGTAGCTGATCAGTCCGCTGTTGTCGAGCCGGAATGCTCCGGAATCGGGGTCGATCAGGGCTTCGTCGGCGAGTACGCAAAGGACTTCGGCGAGAAACATGTCGTGGGATCCGAGGCGTATGATTTCGCGGACGCGGCATTCGATGCTGACGGGCGATTCGGCGACGGAGGGGCATGAGACCATTCGCCCGGGTTCGGGAGTGAGTCCGGTTTCGGCCCATTTGTCGACGGCTCGTCCGGATCTGACGCCGCACCAGGCGGTTGCGCGTGCGATCGCTTCGGTGGT
>JAIDJZ010000231.1:0-444 GCA_029051965.1 Paramuribaculum sp.
CGCTGCCGGAGAGCGCACCTTCATGGTCGTCGATCGCTTTGCATGAGGGGCATGTGCAGTTAGTGTGGTTTCCGTCGTTCTGGCTGACTGAGATCATCGTTTTGCCGGGGTTGGCTCTGAATATTGAGTCGATGCGTTCGGCGACGATTTCGAATAGGTCGTCGTTGGTCAGACACCACTGGCTTGCTTTACCGGGATGTCGCTCGCCGTTGAAGAAGGCGTAGTATTCGGGGTGTTCCTTCCCGTAGATTGCCGAAGGAAGAAGGCGGTCGAAGGTGTGGACCCAGTAGCTGCCGGCAAATTCGTCGCGAGGCTCTTCGAGGCGTCGCCAGAGGCGATAGACGGAGTCGGTGGCGAGAGCGTAGTTCTGGCTCTGTCGATAGCGGAATGCGGGGTTGTCTGTCCGGTCGATGTCGGGAAATGTGATTTCGGAAAGGGCCGGGA
>JAIDJZ010000231.1:454-2736 GCA_029051965.1 Paramuribaculum sp.
GATGGAGAATTCGTGTTCACCCCAGTAGTTGCATCCGAGATAGTCTTCGAGGAGGGTGATCGCACCGTAGACGTCGCCGTTGCCGCTGTTGCTTTCGATCAGGAGGTAGCCTGGCGCTGTCGACAGCCGGAAACCGTCTTCGCGGATCGCTGGATCGGATGACTGGCGGAAGAGGATGTCGTTTTTTCTGGGTTTGCTGTTGTCGGAGAGGATCGGGAGGCTTGCTCCGGAGATGCGTCCGATGAAATCCCGGAGCATCATGGCGCCGGATAGGGTTGTCGAGTCACATAGGATACGGGCGTTGGGCTTCCCTTTTCTGACAGGATTGACCGAGGCAAAAGCTCCGAAGGAAAAGGACAGGGCGATCAGTGCGATAAGAAGTTTTCTCATGGCAGGATTCAACGTGATGGGTTAGAGATGGCGGGTTATTACAAAATGAAAGACTCCCGTCGGTGGAAGGCGGGAATATTTCTTACGCAAAGATAATAGATTTTCCGCGATTTCTGCGTAAATTTGCAGCCGAAAATATAAAGACTCATGCAGAAAATAAGAAACGTAGCTATTATAGCCCACGTGGACCACGGAAAGACAACGCTGGTCGACAAAATGCTGTTGGCCGGCAACCTTTTCCGCGAAAACCAGAACGCCGGCGAACTGATCCTTGACAATAATGATCTTGAGAGAGAGCGTGGAATCACGATTCTTTCGAAAAATGTATCAATCAATTATAAAGACTACAAAATCAATATTATAGACACTCCGGGACACGCTGACTTCGGCGGCGAGGTGGAACGAGTGCTCAATATGGCCGACGGCTGTCTGCTGCTTGTCGACGCCTTCGAAGGCCCGATGCCCCAGACCCGATTCGTGCTGCAGAAGGCTATCGAGATGGGTCTTAAGCCGGTTGTTGTCATCAACAAGGTCGACAAGCCCAACTGTCGTCCGGATGAGGTGCAGGAGATGGTGTTCGACCTGATGTGCAACCTCGACGCAACGGAGGAACAGCTTGATTTTCCGACGATCTACGGTTCGGCCAAGCAGGGCTGGATGAGTACGGACTGGGAGAAGCCTGCCGATGATATCACGGCCGTTCTCGATGCGATCATCGAGTTTATTCCTGAGCCGAAGCGAATCGAAGGTCCGGCACAGATGCTGATCACATCGCTCGATTTCTCGAGCTATGTGGGCCGTATCGCCGTCGGGCGTGTGCACCGCGGCGATCTTCGCGAAGGAATGGATGTGGCTCTCTGCAAGAAAGACGGAACGATCGTCAGACAGCGCATCAAGGAGCTTCATGTCTTCGAAGGAATGGGACGCAAGAAGGTCCAGAGTGTCGGCAGCGGTGACATCTGCGCGCTTGTCGGAATCGATTCGTTCGAGATCGGTGACACTATCGCGGATTTCAATACACCTGAGGCATTGCCCCGCATCGCGATCGATGAGCCGACGATGTCGATGACGTTTACGATCAACGACAGCCCGTTTTTCGGCAAGGACGGAAAGTATGTGACCTCACGTCATATCGCCGACCGTCTGACCCGCGAGCTTGACAGAAATCTGGCTCTCAGAGTGGAGCGCGGTGTTGACGACGACAAGTGGATCGTCTTTGGCCGCGGTGTGCTCCATCTGTCGGTTCTGATCGAGACGATGCGCCGCGAAGGCTATGAGCTTCAGGTAGGCCAGCCGCAGGTTATCGTCAAGGATATCGACGGCGTCAAGTGTGAGCCGGTTGAGCTGATGACAATCAACGTTCCGGAGGAGTATTCGTCGAAGATGATCGATATGGTCACGCGCCGCAAGGGCGAACTGGTCTCGATGACGGTGCAGAACGACCGTGTGCATATGGAGTTCACAATACCTTCGCGAGGAATTATCGGACTGCGCAACAATGTGCTGACGGCGTCGGCCGGCGAGGCTATCATGGCTCACCGTTTCCTTGAGTTCCAGCCGTGGAAGGGCGAGATCGAGCGCCGTACGAACGGGTCGCTGATCGCACTCGAGGCGGGTACCGCCTATGCTTATGCTATCGACAAGCTCCAGGACCGCGGCCGCTTCTTCATCTTCCCGCAGGAGGAGGTTTATGCCGGCCAGGTTGTCGGGGAGAATGCGAAGGACAACGATATCGTGGTCAATGTGACCAAGTCGAAGAAACTTACCAATATGCGTGCGTCGGGCGCCGACGACAAGGCGCGCATCGTGCCTCCGGTCGTTTTCAGTCTGGAGGAGGCTCTTGAATATATCAAGGAGGATGAATATGTCGAAGTCACTCCGCATCATATCCG
>JAIDJZ010000232.1 GCA_029051965.1 Paramuribaculum sp.
TTTTTCGTGCCTGACCAAAATTTTTTTTTCCCGCGTGGGTTGTCTTGGGGCGGCCAGACGCGCCCGCGGCAGCTTCGAAAGCACCGCGGGCGCGTCTGTGTTTTGTTTACTCAGAAGGGGAGTGTGATTCGTCAGAAGTCGTAGCCGAGAGAGAGTGAGAGGCGGTTTTCGTGGAATTGGATGTCGTTTTTATGTAGGTCGAGGAGGCCGAACGCTCCTTCGATGCTGACGACCCAGCGTCCGATTGGAAATCCGAGTCCGACTTTCCAGGCGCAGTCGAAGCGCCGGTAGCCGTATTTGTAGAGGTCGCGGGGGATGTCGGCTTCTTCTGCTATATCTTTGTCGATTGCGAGGGTCCCATTGACGCAGAAGTTGAGTTCTGGTCCGGTGTAGACGGCGAAGTTGAATCCTGAGGGGAGGTAGACGCGATAGCCGAAGTTGAGCGGCATGCGGAGTCCGAATTTTTTGACTTTGGGGTCGATTGATATGGATTCGTAGCCGTCGGAGATTCTGACGAGGTCGCTGTAGGAGTATGTGTCGTAGAAGAGTGACAGGCCCGGTTCGAAGTAGAAGTCTCCGGCGATGGGCTGGTTGTAGACTGCGCCTATCGCTGCGCCGGCTCCTTTGTCGAACATTTTGACTGATTCGCCATTGGTGGTTTTCCATTTGCCTGGCAGGTTGACGTCGAGCGATGCGCGGATTCCCCATCCGTTGAAGTCTTGTGCAGAGGAGCAGAGGGTGATGATTGCTGCGGCTGCCGTGGTTGCAATTCGTTTCATGATTGATCTGTGTTGAACAATTTGTTTAAGGTATAACGGATTGACGCTCGGGGTTATTGTGTGAAAGGAGGGTGTGTCAGAATGCGTCTACTGTCTGAACAATTTTGACAGCACTGTCGCCATCCGGCAGAAAAAACGAGGCGCTGTGTCAGAATTTTGAATTGTGACACAGCGCCCTATGGTTCGTTGTTGTTGGCTCGGTTGATTAGAGCTTTTCGAGGATGTCGTCGATGAGCATGACTGATTTGACGAGCATTCTCGGAATGTGGAACGGGCCTTTGAAAATGTTGCCTTTTGCGGGTTGTGCGACTGTCCCGTCGCGGTGGAGGTAGCCGTACCATTCGCCGAATTCCGGATCGGGGAGGTGGGTGTACATCCAGTCGTTGGCCTTGCGGTGGAGGTCGAGGTATTTAGTGTCGCCAGATGCGAGATAGCAGTAGAGTGTTGCGATTACGGCTTCGGTCTGCGGCCACCAGAATTTCATGTCCTGTGAGTAGTCCTGCGGGGGGAAGTTGCGGCAGTCGCGGAAGTTGATTATTCCGCCGAATTCTTCGTCCCATCCCCAGTCCCAGCTCCAGTCGAAGATTGTCAGGGCCATTTGGGTCAGTTTTTTGTCCCAGTTGCGGTGGCGTGCTTCCTCGAGTATGAACCAGGATGTTTCGATGCAGTGGCCGGGGTTGATCACGCGTCCGTTGAGTGTGTCGATGAGTTCGCCTTCGGGGCCTACCATTTCAAGAACGGCTTTGAATTCGGGGTGCATGAAGTAGCGTTCGATTTCTTCAAGAGAGCGGTCGATCCGTGCTTTGAGTTCGGGGCTGTCGCCGCAGGCTGCGCGGACGCGTGCTCCGGTGTTAATGAGGATCATTGTGATGGAGTGGCCGCGGGCCTGAAGGGTGTCTTCATATTTCGGCTGCAGGATGCCGGGAGTGTCGAGGAAGTAGACCATCCGTTCGAACAGGTCGAGGGCTCGGGCGGCGTAGTTTTTGTCGCCGGTTGCGATTGCGTATTCGGCGAGGGCGACGCATGCGAAGCTTTCTGAGAATACGTAGCGCCGCATTCTGAGGGGCTGTCCGTCGGCGGTCACTTCGAAGTACATGCGGCCGTCTTTGTCGTAGCAGTGCTGATCGCTGAAGTCAATGCAGCTTTTTGCGAAGTCGAGGTATTCCTGTCGTGGTTCGATGTTGTTGTAGGCGAATGCGAAAACAAAGGCGCAACGTCCCTGGAACCAGACTGATTTTGTCGAGTCCATCAGTCGGCCTTCGCGGTCGAGGCAGGTGAATACGCCTCCGTTTTCATGGTCGCGGCCATGCTTGAGCCAGAACGGGAGGATATTGTTTGTCAGATCGTCGACGTATCTTTCGCGGCATGCGAGCAGATATTCTTTAATTTCGTTTTTTTCCATGCGGTTATGGGTTTGGGGGTTCTTTAAGGGTGGAGAAGAGGCGAAGCAAAGTTAGCGACATTCCGCAGAAGTTCCAATTTTTTGGCTTATAATGTTCGGAATACGAGTTTTTTTCGGTAAGTTTGCAAATTAAATAGTCAATCATAAAGGTATGTTGTTGATAGCAGACAGCGGTAGTACGAAAACCCAGTGGGCTATTGCCGGAGGGGGGGACCCGATTGTGGAATTCCAGAGTCCGGGGCTCAATCCGTCGCTGATGTCGGACGGCGAGATCGAGGCGTCGAGGCGTGAGGCTCTTTCCGGGGGCGATTGGTGGGGTCTTGAGGCGGTCTATTTCGATGG
>JAIDJZ010000233.1 GCA_029051965.1 Paramuribaculum sp.
GTACAAGTGACAATAAACCTCATTTCCTGATTTATCTAAAATTCTTATATAACTATCAATATACTCTATTTCATACGAATAAGGACTTACTTGAAACAGCGGCACAAAACTATGATGTTTTGGCTTAAAGGGCACTATATAGTCGTATTTAAAAGGAATCCCATTATGCTTTATCTGTTCACCATTCATATTTAATTTTAACAGACCGGCCATCCCTTTATATGTTGCACAGGCTATTATCTCTTTATCATACGGATAATAAAAAGTCGACTTATCATCTTTAATCGGGCCAAAACCAGTCAAACAATAATCTGGATTTTTCTTTAGGAAATTTGCCATTAACCTGATGGTCTGAGCCGTTATTATATCATCTCCATCAAGTACGACATAATCATCTGGAACGTGAACCAATAGAGAAATCGATTTGTCATAATTGCCCTTATCCAATTCCAATTTGGCAATATGAGTAATGGCATTAGCTTGTCCGTTTTCGGCGGCCAGACCAATCCATAATTCAGATTCCGATTTTGTGAGTTTATCATTTAATGTAGCATATAGATACTGGGCAGTAGGTTCTCCGTACATTGCAGCCTGAAGCATGTAGCTGAGTCCTTTCTCTTTACACTCATATTCTTTTTCAAAATCAAAATCATCAATTTTTGGTCGCAATGACATGAAATCGCCAATCAATGCCCGCCCAAGCGAGAGGCATGCGTTGACGCTACCCATGCGTGCTTTTGCTTCAGTATGCTCATGCCATTCATCTACCCATTCTTCGAACAAACCGTCATTTTTAAAAGGCGACGCACTCGAACCTAATATTTGTGCATAATAATCAGCCGCGACGCCAAAGCTATCTATAGCGGCATAAACTCTAAGCGAATCTGCAAACGACTCTTCGCCTTTCATTGCCCTTGAATACATCTCTTTGTAATCAGCAGCGGAAGTTCCTAAGGTTATCCCTGCCAAAAACAATAACAGAAAAAACTTCTTCATAATAGTCTGCCTTTTATTAGTTAAGAAATTAGTTCATGATAATGATTAATCCTGGCTGTCGGGATTCTCGCCTTTTGCAACGGAGTCCTTTCGATTGACTCCGCGAATGAGTTCAACGGGAGCTGACTGACGCAATTGCTCGCGCATTTGTCTCCTCTCGACCGCCTGCTTATTAATAAGTTCAATAGCAGCCGCACGCTTTTGCTTTTCCGAAGCTTTATAAGCTTTATAACCTCCGGAGCACAGTCCTATAAGAATAAACACGCCAATCCCTTTATACCACGGACTTCCCGATGACTTAGATGAAACTTCAGCCTGCAAATAACTATCCCGTTCATTCAGCATTCGGATTTGCTCAGCCTTCCTAAAACCCTCTGAGGCGTCCTTTTCATCAACAGTTGTATAACCGTCAAAAAAACTCTCTTCGTCGATATATGGCTGCCGCAGCTTGTCGATCAGAGGGTCGACCGAAGCATTCCTCCCACACAGAGTCAGCACAATCTCACGGAGAACCGGTTGTCGGATTTTCCGCCCGGCATCCCACGACATTGGTTCGGCCGACTTCTGTTTCGTGGAAGCACAATAGATAATGGCTGCATAGTCGTTGTAGTTCCGATCACGGACATCCTCATCAAGCCCGCACTCCTCAATGCCAGAAAGATACAGTTTCCCATCATCTGACATATTCAGATCATGCCAGTCAAACGCCGACAGACCTTTACCGGAATCATGACTCTGCAACACTATCCCAAACAGATCAATCAATCGTGCCGTCAGCTCGTTATCAGGCAAAGCAGCCAGCTCTTTTATTTGTTTAAAGTCCATATCAATCGATTTTTATTCGTTTACGCTATTAGATATTACTGTCTCGTCCACTTCAAATGGTTCACCGAGAGATTTCATAAGAGCCACGCAGTCTGGTTCGCCAAGTTCCGCTGCCTCCTTTAGATATTTAACCGCTAACTGATAATCGTATAATTCCTTGCCTCCTTTTAGGTAAATCATACCCAATAATTTTGCAGTTGTTGCCAAAGTATAGTATTCATCAGCATTATCATGGGCAAATTTCGCCCACTTAAGAGCCTTGACTGAGTTTATTTCTGTAAAGTATTCGGAAATTCTGCATGCATGAAAAGGACTAACATTCTCCATTCCAACCGACTCTAGTATTTCAATGGCTTGAGTTTTATCCTCTGAAACCCCAAGACCATCAAATAATAAGAGTGCATATGCTACTTTAGCAGGTAGATATTCTTTTTCAACAGCTAATTTATACCACTTTGCCGCCTCTTCATATGATACTTCCACCGGTATATCTCCCCATTGATGTATATAGCCAACTTTATACGAACCTCTGGCATCGCCTTTTTCTGCAGATGCCATATAATATTTTAATGCTGTTTCATGATTCATGTCTACGTCTTTTCCATGTTCATAGAACAACCCGACATTGCATAGTGCAATGCGGTTTCCCTTATCGGCAGCTATTCGGTAAAGCTCTAGAGCTTTCGCGTCATTTTGTTCCACTCCAAATCCATTTTCATACATAAAGCCCATATCAAGATAGCCACCAGAATAATTGGCAGCAGCGGCCAAATTGAATAGTTGATATGCTTTTGGATAATCCTGTTTATCCAAGTATAGTAATCCGAGAACATCGTATCCGCGACCTAATTTTCTTTCAGAGGCCTTTTTTAGATACTGTATCCCTTTTGTGCTATTTTTTTCAACGCCCCACCCATTTATATACATTTTTCCTAAATCGACCAACGCCTCATCAACTCCATGATTAATAGCTTTTTCAAACAAAGGCACAGCTTTTGACATGTCTTCTGTGGTGCCGATACCTGACAAATAACAGCGGCCAAGAATATAATACGCCATCGGATCGTTTTTTTCTGAATTGTGGAGTGACCACCAATAAGCCTCGCCTCCATGACCATTGTTGATGTAGTTAAACAGAGAGTCTACATCTATTTGATTTCTATAAAATTGACGAGCGACATCTTCTATTGTTGTTACTCCACGTGCTGCTAATGAACAAAACGCAATCAACAATATTGCACACAGTTTTCCTGTATTCATACCAAAACAGTTATTTGAGGATTGCTACTGATTTGATTACTTCGAGCATGAGGCGGTAGGCGTCTTCCATTTCGGCGAGATCGGCATACTCGCGGGTGGAGTGGATGGCATGCTGACCGGTGAACACACACATTCCACCCTTAAGCCCCTTGGCGGCAAACATCGAGGCCGTAGTCCCGCCACGTTCGTCGGCAAAGATGACGTTCTTGCCGATTTTTGCCGCAGCGTTCTCCACGAGCGATTGCGCCTGCGGGTGGATCGTATAGGCCACGTTTTCGTATTGCAGATCATCGTAGACAATTTCAACCTTGACATTAGGGAACTTGCGTTCGACATCGGCGATCGCTCCGGAGAGCATCCGGTCAAAAAGATCGCCTTCCGACTTGTCAAAATAGCGCACGCGGGTCTGAACCGTTGCGTTTGCGCCCTCTTTTTCAAGACTCCAGGGGTGAATGTAGCCCTGTGTGCCTTCAGAGTTTTCCGGACGGCTTTCGACGGGAAAATATGAAATGAATGCTGCGGCAGCCGCTGTCGCATCGCCAAGTTTCTGAGCTTTGGCGTCGCCGGGATGGGCGTCGCGTCCGATGAATCTCACGTTGAACCCACGGGCCGTGAAGTTGGATTTCGTGACAACATTCCCCTCCGGACCGTCAAGGTCGAAAAGGATGTCGGGCGAGAAGATTCCGGAGTCGATGGCGTCGGCGGCGCGACCCACATCTTCGTTGGGACAGAATGCAAACTGGAGTGGGCCATGCCTGAGCGACCTGTCGCTCAGAATGGTGCGTATGAGCTGAATGGCAATCGTGCAGCCACACTTGTCGTCGGCGCCCAGCAGCGTCGATCCGTCGGTGCGGACGATCGTATGGCCATTCAGAGTGTCGACGATCGGTCGGATATTGCCTCCGACGGCTTCCGGCGTGACATCAAGATGACAGCTGACGCCCATTGTCGGACACGCTGTCTTGATGTTGGATGGAATCGTTACATACAGGTAATTGGCATCTGAAAGCTCCACCCTGACCCCAGTGGCTCTGGATCGGGCCACGGCGTCCTCGACATCGGCCTTCAAAGCCAATGCCATATTGCGCTGCCCCTGGGTGCAGACACTGTCGTAGTCTGACTGGCTGTCGATTGAAGCATACCTGACAAAGGTTTCAAGCATTGCTTTTTGAGTGGAATTCTGTGCGGAGGCTACAAATACCGCAAAAACTGCAAACACGAAGAGATAATGATGTTTCATGGTCTACATCCGATGCCGCCGGACTCTCCTCATTGGCTCTAAAATAATCCCCAAAAAAAGCGTGAGAGTCTGTACTTTGCTCGTCCCACTAACGGAGGCTCTGACATTGCCCATCTTGGTAGAACGAGCAACGAGAGGCCTCACGCAAATATGTAACGAGCACGAGCGGATCAATGCTTTCTCTCGAAAGGCTCTGAACCGTAGGCACAAATATACATATCCCCAAGCCGTCTACTGTTGCTACATCCTTGACCAAGATAAAGAAACTGTCATATCTCCGTTAGTCAAGAAAGAGCGTTGGTATACGCTTTCTGTTATTATGTCTGCATCCCACCCGCGTTAACCCCATATCGGGCCTCCGCGTACGATATGCACTCGCAAAGCTACGAAATAATCTGCGACATCACGCAATATCGGCCAACAAATATTATGCAAAAAATTCTAAAAAAAAATCACGCTGTCCGCGCTCAGTCCAAATATATCCCGCACAGAACAATAACGCCGGGTGGTGAAACGTTAAAAAAAGCGGGAATCATCCCCTCAAACTGACAATCGCACTGACATGATTGAATATATCCGCGGCAAAATAGCCGAACTGACGCCCACATATGCCGTCATCGAGACGGGAGGAATCGGCTATATGGTCTGCATTACCCCTACCCCCGTAAACAACGGAGGAGGCTTGGGCGGAAAAAAACGTCTACTACCACGAGCGAAACCGGAAGCCGCCCCAGCGCGTTTGGGTTTGATTCGCG
>JAIDJZ010000234.1 GCA_029051965.1 Paramuribaculum sp.
CACGCAGGAGAGCGAACGCCACGCCACTGTCGCCCAACGGGTCAAGCCCAACGTCAAAGTGCTCAAAGTCCAGTCGCCCAATTCAATGACAGCCTACAAGCCATATCAGATCTATATCTTTAACGGCGAATATCCCCTCTACCGCCAGATCTATCTGATCTCGACAGGTGTCAACGGCTCGCTCGCCCACGGATTCTATTCGTTCGTGACCGGATTTCAGGGCCAGAAGCTGATTCAGATGACCGGCGTTCTGCCCAAGGTTGTCCACAATACGACAATGGTCAACCTCAACTGAGCGATTTCCGGAAAGCCGGGTTAAACCGGTGTGACATTCCAGAGTCATATTATAACAAACTATCGGAAAGATCAACCCTAAAAATAACAAATACCAAATAAAAAAAATAACAGCGTAAACAAAATGAAAAGAAGACTACTTTTTTCCGTCTTGACCGGAGCGGCTCTCGCAGCGTCGGCTCAAGGTTATCAGGATGGCGTTGACAACTTCAACGCCGGACGTATGGAAGAAGCCAAGATCATTCTCGGCAACACATTTAACGATCCGAGCACCGACAAAGCGATTTCGAGCTACTACCTCGGATGCATCGACGTTCGCGAAGGCAAGAGCGCAGACGCAGAAAAGCGCTTCAACGAAGGTATCAAAGCAAATCCGGACTATGCTCTCAACTATGTCGGGCTGGGAGAACTCGCCCTTAAGAGCGGCAACAAGTCGGCTGCAGAAAAATACTTCAAGGAAGCCCTCAACATCAACAAGAAAGACACAGAAGTGATGGCCTATGTGGCCCGCGCTTACTGGAATGCCGATCCCGTGGTCTACAAAAAGGATATCGACAAACATATCCAGAAGGCCCTCAAGGAATCCAAAAACACCGAACCGGCTATTTATGTGCTTCAGGGCGACATGGCCGCATCGGATCCCAACCAGGCTTCCGGTCTTTATGAAATGGCCATCGAGCAGTCGAAGGACAAAGGCGAAATCAACCGCGAGGCCTATGTGAAATATGCCCAGACTTATTTCCAGGTGCCCGTAGGACGTCCCTACGCCATCCAGCGCCTCGAAGAGTTTAACGAACGCGATCCGAACTCAGCTCTCGCCCAGCGCGAACTCGCTGAAAAATATTACGAGAACGAACAGCTCGGCCGCGCATGGAAACAGTATGAGAAGTATGTTGAAAACCCCAACCACTTCCGTCGCGACGAACAGCGCTATGCCGGTCTTCTCTATTCGGCAGGCGAATACGACAAGTCGATCGAATGGGCCAACAAGGTTCTCGCACAGGATGCTTCGGTAGGTCCGATGTACCGAATCCTCGCGCTCAACTACACCGCTCAGAAAAACTGGCCGGAAGCTCTCAAGGCTGCCGAACAGCTCTTCAACTCGGGCGCAACCATCGTTCCCAACGACTATAACCTCTATGGCGACGCGCTGATCCGCAATGACCGCGGCACAGATGCTGTTGCGATCTACGAAAAGGCCATCGCCGCAAATCCCGACGACACGAAGTTCGTTCCGAAACTCGCAAGCGCATATGCAGCCGCCGGCAACAATGAAAAGAGCATCGAAATCCTCGAAAAATATCTCAACGACGGCAATGGCGGTCTTAACGATCTCTACTCGATGTCGAACCGCTACGCATCAATGGCCAAAGCAAATCTCGAAGATGACGCAAAGCGTGTTGAATATGCCGACAAGGCAATCAAATATATCGACATGGCTCTTGAAAAGTCTCCCGCCAACCCGCAGCTCCTCGGCGTCAAGGCCCGCCACTACCTGACCCGCGCCAAAAACGAGCTCTGCTCCGAAATGGCCGCGATCTATGAGACCATGATCACCGACCTGGGCGACAAGAACCCGAAAGAAACCTCTTATGCATCGGAATACGCGACAGCATTCCGCAACCTTGCAGCCTACCGTCTCTCTCAGAACGATAAGGCAAATGCAAAAGTTTATTTCGGCAAATATCTTGAGCTCGATCCCGACAACGCCAAGATCCGTGAAATCTACGATTCTCTCTAATCAGACTCCAGTATAGCAGTTGCTGCCGGCTGACCCGGGCCTTCGGAAAGAGCCCGGGTTCCGGCAGCAACTTTCCTTTTTCCGACCAATCATTCATCTCATGAACAAACTTCTGCTGCGGACTCTGACCGGCGCAATCTATGTTGCACTGATCGTTGCCGGCCTGCTCTGGGGAGGAACAACAGGCTTTTCCCTTATCTGCACGCTCTTCGCCCTGCTTGGAATCACCGAATTCCTGAAAATGACAAAAGGCGACCTGAAAAACCATCGCGCTACGTATGTCACTGACCTCGCGATCGGCCTTTCAATCGCGGCCTTTCCGGCCCTGACGCTCGGAGCTCTCGCTTCGATTATCATCTTTGCACTCGAAATCTCATCGCTGATTCTGCTCCGCGGAGTCATGCAACTATATATCCGTTCGGAACGGCCGGCTACTGACATCGCCCTGTCGTTTCTCTCGATTCTCTATGTCGCCGTCCCGCTGATGCTTGCCGGACTGATCAACGAAGCTGAAGGTCCGCTGACGATGCTGCTGATCTTCATCATGATCTGTCTTAACGACACCGGCTCTTGTCTTGTCGGTTCGGCGATCAGGCGCCACAGACTTTTAGAA
>JAIDJZ010000235.1 GCA_029051965.1 Paramuribaculum sp.
GGATCATCCTCTGTGCCGCGCGCATAGGTGACATCTCCCATGACCGGCATGACCGTCACGTCAAAGAGGTCACCGATGCCGGTCCCCTCAAGATGCGTATGAGAAAAACCGATGACTGTCGAATCACTGACATGATAACCCGAAACCCAGTCCCACGACTGCGGAATCGAAGTCGGTCCGAGCTGAACCATGCCGAACGGCACATTAGCCCCCATGAAAACATGACCGTGGCCACCCGTTCCTATGTTCTGGTCGACATAGTTGGTCAGCATGGCCGTCTCGCTCTGCGAAAAAGCCACAGATGCTGTCAGCAGTGCTGCAAACGGAAGAAGTTTGATAATTTTCATTACTGGTTACTTTTTATTTTTCGAAAGATTGAATTTTAGTACTTTGCCACCCATCAGCTCATCGTGGCTGATACGATACTTCTTAAGCGGCTTGCCGCCAAGAGTCATCGAACTGATATAAATATCGTCGGCCGACGAATGCGGTGCCTCGATTGTGAGAACCCCGTCGGCTGTGTCGATCTCGACACGGTCGAAAACCGGCGACGTCAGTGTATAGTAAGGCTCACCCGGTGCATCCGGATAGAATCCCATCATCGAGAAAATTGCCCATGCCGACATCGTGCCCGTGTCATCATTGCCCGGAATTCCGTCTGGCTTGGTTGTGAAATACTTGGCAAGCAGACGGCTGACCTGCTCCTGCGTGCGCCATTCCTCACCGGCAAATCGGCTGAACAGATACGGATAAGCGATGTCTGGCTCGTTAGCCGGATCATAGTAAGCCGAATCCATAACCGTCTGAAGCTTGTTGACAAATTTCTTGCTGCCGCCCATGAGCTTCGCAAGACCCTCGACATCGTGAGGCACAAAGAATGTATAGTTCCATGCCGAACCCTCGTGGAAACCGGGAACAGGCTCGAAATTCTCACCCTGACGCGGATTGAACGGAGTCAGGAACTTGCCCTCCATCGTGATCGGGCGAAGCGTGCCGCTCTCCTTCGAATAATAGTTGCGGTAGCCCAGCGAACGCTTCTTAAGCTCCTTTGCCAGCTCCCTGTCGCCGCGCTCGGCCGCAAGCCACGACAGCGCATTGTCCGCAACATAATATTCCAGCGCATGGCTGACTGAATTATCCCCCGACAGATCGCTCGCATGCCAGCCTAAAGGCACATAGCCACGCTCGATATAGGGATCTATGTCCGGACGCATCGGGTTTCTGTCGCCCGGCGTAGTCGCCGACTTCACCATCGCCGAATAAGCCGCATCCATGTCGAAATCTCGCAGACCCTTGCGCCACGTGTCGACGATCACAGGAATAGCCGGATCGCCTTCCATCGTGAATGTCTCGCGGCCATACAGCTCCCACTTCGGAAGCCAGCCCCACTCCTTCGACATATCGACCATCGAACGCACCATGTCAAGCTGCTTCTCCGGATAGACCATCGTCAGAAGCTGATGCACATTGCGATACGTGTCCCAGAGCGAGAACACAGTGTAGCGGTCGCCGTCATAGCTGACCGTACCGTTACCCCAGCCCTCCATAAGAGGATACTGGCCATTCACGTCCGAAAGCACATTCGGATGAATCAGAGCATGATAAAGCGCCGTATAGAAAACCTCGCGCTGATCCTTGCTGCCACCGCTAACTCGGATGCGGCCCAGCTCCGAATTCCATTTGTCATGAGCCTTCCTGCGGATCTGGTCAAACGTCAGATCTGCCTGCTCCTTATCGAGATTTTCGCGCGCATTGTCGCACGAAACAAACGAAACACCGACTCTGACCTCGACCTGTTCGCCCGGAGCCAGACTGTCGTAAGTCCACCACGCGCCGATGTCATCGCCCGAAATCTCACGTCCGTACTTCTTATAGATCTTGTAAGTCCCGTGATCGGCCGTCCACTCAGCCTCGACTCCTGTCATCTCCGGCTGCATCTTCCAGAAACCGCACGACGAAGCCTTCTTGCTGACCCTCATGACGAAATAGATCGGGAAAACAGCCTGGGAATTGTAGCAGAACGTTCCCATCAGCTTCGATCCCTCGATCTCCGTATCGCTCACACGGCGCACCGTCGCACCGCTCTCGTTCGTCAGGCCCTCGCCAAGATTGATGACAATATTGCTCTTGCCCCCCGGAAACGTAAACCGCTCTGCCGAAGAGCGCGCTGTAGAAGTAGCCTCCGTCAGAATGTCATACTTCGTCAGACGGTTGCTGTAGTAGCCCGGCGAAGCCTTCTCCTCCGTGTAGGCCGACCCGTACTTCTTGTAATCCGGTTCCAGATCGCCCGTCGTCGCCATCGTCAGCAGCGACGACAGCTCCGGACACCCCACGCCGCTCAGTGCGACATGCGCAAAACCTGTAAAAAACTTGTTGTGATACTCATACGGCGTCGACCACCACCGCGCATCCTTGTCATAGATATTCGTGTCCGAACCCATGACATTGAAAGGAACAACCGACATCATTCCGTTAGGCGTGACAGCCCCCGGATTTGTCGTTCCGAAATTGGTAGTGCCGACAAAAGGATTCACATACTCCGTGTAATCCTCCGCAGCAAAAGCCTGTAACCCGACAACAAGGCCGGCGGCAAACGTAGCTAATTTCGTTGGAAATCTCATGAAAGGTATTAGGTATGAGGGGTTAGAATTTATTCCACATAAATCAAGCCTGCAACACCTCTGACCCGATCCCCCGACGTATTTTCCGTCGGTTGCGGAATGCATCACAGACTCAATCCGCAAAAATAATCATTTTAATCTCATTTTCAAAACCGACACCCCCCTTTCACCCACTCCGCCCGACGTTTTTACATTTAATTATAATTTCTAATTATAATTTCCTGTTCAGAAACCCCTCTGGAAACTCTCGCAAAAACATTCTCGAAAATCAGAAAGTGAATCTGAATTTTGCAGATTGCAGGATTTTTTCTAACTTTGCAGAAGTTTTCGGGGCGTAGCGCAGTCCGGTTAGCGCACCTGCTTTGGGAGCAGGGGGTCGAAGGTTCGAATCCTTTCACCCCGA
>JAIDJZ010000236.1 GCA_029051965.1 Paramuribaculum sp.
GGAGATGGTATGCTGGAATCCTACGCAATGCCATCGCAAAACATGTGAAGAAGCAGATTGTCCCGTCGGCTCTTACGAAACGTCAGATCAGAAACGCAATGATCGTCCTCATCATACTGACATTCTCCAAGCAATTCTATCTGGCGAGCATGACGAGCTATTTCACGTTCTTCCTCATCGACAAATTCGCCCTGTCGATCCGCGACTCGCAGCTCTGCCTTTTCGCATTTCTCGCGGCTTCGGCCACAGGAATCATCGCCGGCGGCTGGGTAGGCGACAAGATCGGCCGCAAGTATGTGATCTGGGGTTCGATCTTAGGAGCCGCTCCTTTCGCGCTGCTCATGCCGTATGCCGGACTCTATGCAACTGTTGCTCTCTCTGTTGCCGTCGGACTGATCATCTCTTCCGCATTCTCGGCCATTCTCGTATTCGCCACCGAACTGAAACCAGCCCATATCGGCACAATCGCGGGCCTCTTCTTCGGCCTGTCGTTCGGCCTCGGAGGAATCGGAGCCGCGTTTTTCGGATGGCTCGCCGAGCTGACCGACATCAGATTCGTTTTTCAGGTCAGCTCGCTGCTACCGCTTCTCGGCATGGTCGCATGGCTTCTGCCGGACCTGAAAAAACAGAAAGGCTGACGCTTTTCCCCCACAGGAGAATCAGGCGGGATCGAAGGTCACTTCTCCCGTAATGACGACAAGCGTAGCATCGGTCTGATCGGCATTATAGACGAGAAGAAGCGAATATTTCCCCTCATTTCCGGAAACCGGAATCCCATAGACGGAAGTGACATCTTCATCATCATTCTGCTGAAACAGAAGCTCGGCATCACTGTTTGCTGAAACAAAGGCAGCCAACGACTCACGACAAGCCTTCAGCCCAGAAGTCTTGTTGGTCGTGAACACACTCAGAGAGGTGGCCTTGCCAAGCTGAACTCCGAATCGGCCGAGACTTCCAAGAGACGGAACCGATGCCAGCAATGCTTTCGACACATAGACCGTCTCGATATCCTTGCGGCCAGTCAATTCGGAAAAATACTTCTGCGCGCTGACTACAGGCATGCCTGAAATCATGATCGCCAAACTGAGGATTGCTCTCTTAACAAATCGATTCATATTCATAATTCTTTAAGGACGTTATTAACTTCATCAAACTGCGACTCAGCGTCGACACACGCCAGATTTACTTTCGACAGCGTGCGGTTGAGCAATTCAACCGACACTTCGATGGCTTTCCGTTGTTTTTTATCCGGGACGCTGCGTCTGAGGCCCGACCGACGTTTTGCCGGACTCCTTTTCACTGTCCCCGACTTTACAGACGTAGTCTCACCGGGCTCAGCCTCCGTTTCATCACATATATGCCGGGGGGCCTCAGCCACTACGCTTCCTGATCCGTCGCTTCCGACAGAATCCATTTTGTTTCCGTCAGCCGGCACCTCGGCAAAAACCGGAGCATCAGTGCCGGCCCCACCCGTACGGTCAAGGAGATTCACGCTGACGAAAACAGCTCCCACGACAGCCGCGGCAGCAATGCCCCATCTGGCAATCAGCAGCAAAGGACTTCTGCGGCCGATGCGGCTCACTGCCCGAGTAAGCCGCTCGGGCGGCGCGAACTCCCCGGCGGAGGGATGCATCGCATTGAAAATCCTCCGTTCGGTCTCAAGCTCCGGCGAAAGCGAGCGGGCTCGGCTGAAATAGTTGGAGATCTGCCGCACTTCAGCCTCCGTGGCCTCTCCGGCATAGTAGCGATCAAGAAGCCGTCTGATTTTGTCGGTGTCTGTTTCCATCACTCTGAGTATTTAATAAATAGTTCACGAATGCGTTTTCTTCCGCGCGATAGAAGAGTGCGCACATTTGCCGGAGAGAATCCGGTCAGCTCAGCAATCTCGTCGTTGGAACATCCGCCTACCGACGACATTCTCACCACACGCTGCTGCGCTTCGGGCAACGACGCCATCAGTTTCAGCGCCAGATCGAGATCGGAACGGATCCCGACTATATCACCTGCGACATTGTCGGCCAACGGCATGTCTTCGCTGACAGCAACCGCCAATCCATCGCAGGAACGAGAGCGCGCCATGTCATAGAACCGGTTGCGCAACGCCGCCATGCAATAAGCCTCAGGGTTAGCCGCTCCTGCAAGCCGGTCGCGGCCGGTCCAGAGCTTCAGCAATGTTTCCTGAGTCAGATCACACGCCTCGTCGGCATCGGCCGTCAGGGCCAATGCCACGCGATACATCCGCGGATAGATTCCGGCTATGATATTCTGATACTCTTTTCGCGTCATATATACTGTCGTTGATTCGCACGACACTTATTAAGACCACCGACCGACGCGAATTGTTACACTCTCCCCCGATTTTTTTCACTCGCCATTCTCTTCCGGATGCCAGCGCATCTGCTGAAGCTGGGCCGAACGGGCCTCGGCGGGATTGTTTCCGGGATGCCAGAACACGGGATGTCCGAGAGGGTCGGGAAAGTACTGCTGGCTTACAAAATTGCCCGGATAGTTGTGGGGATAGAGATAGTTATGACCATAGCCCATATCCTTCATGAGTTTGGTCGGGGCATTTCTCAGATGCAACGGCACAGGACTGTTGCCCGTTTTCCGGACAAAGTCAAGCGCGTCATTGATCGCACAATAGGCAGAATTGCTTTTGGGCGAGGTTGCGAGGTAGATCACGCATTCAGCCAGCGGAATCCGCCCTTCAGGCCACCCGATCTTGTGGATAGCATCGAAGGTTGCGTTGGCGAGCAACAGCGCGTTGGGGTTGGCAAGCCCGACATCCTCGGCCGCAAAAATGACCATGCGGCGGGCAATAAACTCAGGCTCTTCGCCACCCTCGATCATGCGTGCGAGCCAGTAGACCGCTGCATCGGGATCGGAACCGCGCATCGACTTTATGAAGGCCGAAATGATGTCGTAGTGCATCTCGCCGTTGCGGTCATAGGCCGCAGGATTTCTCTGAAGCGACTCGGTCACGATGCGGTCAGAGATGACAATCGGCTTCCCTTCCGGAGTCGACTGCTCAAGCAAGTCGAGGATATTCAGCAGCTTCCGGGCATCTCCGCCGGCAAAACGGAATAGCGCCGATGTCGATTCGACTTCTACGCCGTGGGACCGGAGGATTTCATCATTATTGATTGCCCGCTGGAAAAGCTCATTAAGGTCAAGGTCTCCGAGGGGATTCAGGGTGTAGACCTGTGCGCGTGAAAGAAGCGGACGTATGACTTCGAAGGAAGGATTCTCGGTTGTGGCGCCGATAAGTGTGACCGTACCGTCTTCGACAGCTGCGAGCAGACTGTCCTGCTGCGACTTTGTGAACCGGTGGATTTCATCAATGAAGAGAATCGGACGCCGCTCGGAGAAGATGCTGGCGGCCTCCTTCCGGCATCGGTCGAGGATTTCCCGGACCTCTTTCACACCGGAACTGACCGCACTGAGCGTATGGAAACCGGCCCGGCAAGTGTTGGCGATGATTCTTGCCAGCGTCGTTTTTCCGACTCCCGGAGGCCCCCACAGAATAAAAGAAGCGATGTTTCCGGACTCGATCATACGGCGGATAATGGCACCCTGTCCGACAAGGTGAGCCTGTCCGACGTACTCATCAATATTTTTAGGCCGAAGACGTTCGGCAAGCGGCTGCTTCATACTTTAGAGGTTGATGACAAGAAGGAGCGAGGGCGAAAACCGCCCGTCGGCCGGTGTCTACCTACAGACTGATGCGCCCCGGCCGGGAACGCAAAATTACATTATTTCCTGAAAATAGCATGTTAACAGAATATAATATTCAAATATCGCGTTGGAGTGTTAACAATTTTCGTTAACTTTACACGCAGAAACGCGTCGTCACCCTGCCGGCGCCGGATGCGGACAGACTCATCCGGCAGAGCTTATGCGATGTGAACCACCGAACAAACCGTCAGGCCGCAGCGTTAAAGTTCTAAACGGGATGTTGTCAGGGTCAAAGCCCCACAGCTTTCTGAAATGTAGAATCTTAACACAAAGAAGTTATGGAAACTGAAAAGAAAAAATCGTCGATGCCCCACACTATGCGGAACATATTCGGCATATTCATGATTGTGATCTACGTCGCAATGGGTATTCTTTTTCTCTGCGGATTCTTCCCTCAGCTCAGCGGCAACTGGGAGTGGGTGCGCTGGACCGGCGGCGTCATCTTTATTCTTTACGGATTCTGGCGCGGCTACCGCCAGTTCAAAGGTATTGACGAGGATGTGACCTCGCGCACCGAATGATGCAGGCGGCCTCTAACCGAAATTCCTCCAACCACCACTGACGAAGACCTGAAAATAATATGAAGCACCATTTCTTCAGATTCATGCTTGCAGGAGCTGTCTTTTCAACGGCCTTTGCAAGTTCATGCGGAAACAGCGAAAACAAGGGCGGACAGTCCACTACGATCAGTTCCGGCCTGACTGAAATTGCCTGCGACGCATCGTTTGAGGACATTATCTCGCAGGAGATAGATGTCTACGAATACATCTATCCGAAAGCAAACATAATGCCTTACTATGTCGACGAGAATGCGGCGATCGACTCGCTGCTCAACTTCGGCGTGAAGCTTGCTGTCACCACACGTCCGCTGACGGAAAAAGAGGTTTCGTATCTCAAGAGCCACAAAAAACAGGTGCGTCAGAGCCAGATCGCCGTCGACGCGCTTGCGCTCATCGTCAATCCAGAAAACAATATGGAGATCATGGACCTCACTGACCTCCGCGACATTCTTTCGGGCAAAATAACCGAATGGGACAAGGTTGTGCCCGGATCGAAGCTCGGCAAAATTTCAGTCGTGTTCGACCATCAGGGTTCATCGACTGTCAAATACATGCGCGACTCGCTGCTCAACGGAGGCAACCTCGGGCCGAACTGCTATGCCCAGAAAACTCCGACGGCCGTGTTTGACGCTGTCGAGAAGAACAAGGATGCGATCGGAATCATCGGCGTCAGCTGGATCAATGACGATCTTCAGGGACGCCATCTTTCAACCGAAGAGATCACGCAGGCGATCGAACGCAACGCCACTGTCGACCAACGGTTCAAGACCAACGTAAAAGTGCTCA
>JAIDJZ010000237.1 GCA_029051965.1 Paramuribaculum sp.
TCCAACAAATTATAAATGCTTAAAATCATATAACTGAATTGGGGTGTTGTGTGCTGATGTATTAAATTACCTTATCATCGCATCTCTCCGGCGCTTTTTGCCTTGTTCTTCAGTCACGTAGCTACGGCTACGCTCCTTCATCACAAGACAAAAATCACTCAGAGATATGCGACCCCAGCATTAACAAATATTGGGGAACCGGCTCTTATGATGAGCTGGCGATTTCTGCAACACAGATAGGCGCGGTTGCTAAAGCATAGGGTTTTCTTTATCATCGGAGAGAGAGTTTATTTTACCCAACAGAGATACGACTACTTTTCACGGGTTCAGGTTGAAAAGAGAGTCCGGGGATGTGATTATGTAGTGTTGTCTGATCTCTTTGTCGCCATCTTCGGTAGCGGCAGTTGTGTTGGTGTGGTATTTGAAACAATAGTTTTTCGAGCTTAATTTCCAGACGCGGTAGAGATGGCGGTTGATGGCGCGGATGTCTTTGGTGGCGACAGCATCGTTCCATTGGTCATCCGACATGCCGAGAACGACCATCTCGTTGCGCTGAAGCGACATGATAAATGCCGAGTCGGCAGGGGGGAGCGTCTCGGCTATTTCTTCCGCTACGTCACTTTCTTCCAAAGCAATAATCCGATCCCATGCATCTGCCGGATTTTTGATAATCGGTGACAGTTTTATCTTTTTGCGTTTTATGCAGTCCCAGAAGCTGACGACAGATTCCACAACTTTGCTATCCGGTGTTCGATAGAAAGCCACATGATCGTTGTTGCGTTTTTGCGCATAGCCGATTATTCTGCCGTTTTCGTCTCTGCGGACTCCGGCGAGGGTCGATTTTTGGAGTCCCGAAAATAGTCTTACGGTTCTGATTCTATGGTTGCAGTCATTGTCGGAATACAGGGGGCGTTCGGCAAGACTCTTGACAAACTCTTTATCCGCATTATTGACTTCCTGAAACCGTTTTTCAATGATTGTGCGGATATGTGAGTCGACGACATAGCACAGGTCCTTGAATCTGATTGATTCGACAGGATATTTCACAACTATTTCTTCGCGCCAGCATCTTATTTTTTCAACGGGTTTGCCGTTGACTTCGAGTGGGTTCTTTTTCAGAAATTTCAGAGTTTTGCTGATGTCTCCGTCATTTTGTCCAAGAAGCAGCTCAAGTTGCTGTCGGATAAGACTGTCAGTTACGAGTCCGGGATTCTCGAGGGCGAATTTCAGGCTCTTTTCTCCATCGTCGGTCCGGATGCTGCCGTAGACGGTATCTTTGTGTAGCGGAGCTCGGGGAACGGACACGCCGGTTTGCACACATATGCGTTTGCCATTCCGGCGGATATAACGTTTTCCGGGGGTTGCCAGTTTTTTGCCTGGCTTAAACGAGATGGTAATCTCTTCCATTGCCTGAATCACATTTCTACGCTCGAAGTGAGGCCTTTCTGAGGCCCATTTGTCAAGACTGCGCCATTTGGAGGATTTGTCGGAATTGCCGCTGTCGGCATTCAGTGAGTTGAGGCGCTGGATGTATCCCTGGCGAGTAAGCGCAATGACCAGAGCGTCGAGAGCATGATGTCTGTGGTCTTTGCGTTTTGACCAGTTTCTGATTCTCGTCGCGGAGTGTTTCTGTCCATGCGTTTCATATTCCACTTTTTCAGTCAGGTCGCCAGCTTCGTATCGCGGCAGGTTGAGGTCATGTAGAATTGTGTCATATCCCCATGCGTGTCTGAAGAAATCTGTCACTATTCCCGATGATGCATAGACGTTGCGGATCGCACCCGAAAGTATTTCCAGGGATTTTGTTGTGATATATTGGGTCAAGCGCAGATCCCTTTCTATGAAGTCATCCGGAATTTCGGAGGCTGACATCAGAAGACGGTCGCGTTTGTCCCGCGAGATCTTGTTGTCTTTATATAAATCCTCGATGCGTCTGAGATATGAGTTGAATTCATGACTTCCTTTCGATTTCATGAAGTCGAACGCCGTTTGTGCGCCTTTGGCTGCATTGCATTCGCGGCAAGCGCAAACTTTGTTGGTGAGACTGTCGTCGAACAATCTCGAACGCGGGATGATATGTTCGATCTCATATCCGTGGCCTTCGATAAACCGGTAGGGGGTAACGGTTTTTCCGCAATAGATGCAGATGGAGCCGGTTTCCCTGAGCATTCTCATTTTCTGAATGCGTCGGCGTGTCGGCAGGATGTTTAAATCAGCGATTTCAGCCGACAACACGTTGTTTTCGCGTTCGCGTTTTGAGATGTTGCGGAACATTTTCTCGCGTCCCTTCTTGTCCAGTATCAGTTAGCTGGCGAGTACAACGAGCACTTCGTCGATCTCTCCATACTCGTCTTTGATCGCGTTGACAATATTGATCATCTGATTGAGTATTTTTTCCACGACCGGTTGCCGGAGTTCTCCTTTATAAATTGGTCTGAGATGCCATTGCAGGGGACGGTTGTCGTTTTCTTCTTTGGTCAGGCTGTTACTGTGTTTTTTACCAAGAGCGGCGCACGCTTCGCTATATTCCATTCCATTTCTGAGCAATGGGATCAGTTTGCGCATAAACTTGGCTGATTTATTTGCATAACCGTCTTTTACAAAATTAATGGCATAGAGTCTGTTGAGGGTGGTCTGGTCGACGATCCCAAATTTGTTGGAAAGGACTCCGAACAATTCTTCTTTGTCTTTTATCGAATAGAGGGTGTGCCAGAGCTGATAGAGCGGTTGCCGGATATATGTAGCCGACACTTGCGGATGCAATTTTTCGGATGCTGTATCCACGTCTGATTCGGAGGCTGGAATTTCTTCTGTCAGATCAAATTTCAGAAGGCTTTCTTTTAAAGGACAGTCTCTCAGCGCGTCTGCGATCTGGCAGCGGGTCGTGTTGCCCTGAATGCCTTTTCCGAGGGTTTTGTCTGGTTTGAATCCGTCGTCGGAAGTCAGTCCAAGTATTTCCAGGAGGTTTTTTTCAGACATTTTCTCATGGGTGTTCAGAAAATCAAAAATCCGTTTCCGTTCCTCTTCTGAAAAGTTGTATTCCGGCATCAGTTTCCTGTAATCTTTAGGAGCGAGGCCTATATCATCAAAAAGTGATGGAGTGGGATCCGATTTCTGATAGCGTCGGTCGATGTTTACAAGACGGATGTTATTGATGGTTTCGTAAATCCTGCAGACCTGAGCCAGCGGTGATGTGCGGGGTGAGACTTTCGGACCGCTTTCGACTTTCTTTCCAGATTTGTTAAGAAACTCATGGCGCTCAAATCTACAAAAGGAAACAAGATTTTTGCATGATTTCAGGGGGCGCTGATAAAAAATCACTTGTTTTATCGCTCTCCGGTTTTCTTCGGTCAGTATCCGGGGATAGTGCTCGCTTTGTGTCTTAAGGATTCTATCCACTTCATCCTCATAAGCTTTGCGTGGACAGACTTGTTCTTTTATACGATATGTATAGTGCCTCTTGCCATTGGCATCTGCGACCTCGGATTCCTTGAGTTTCTCGTAGAAATACTGTCCGACCGTTTTTCCGCTTTTGAGAATTTCAGAATACCGGTTATTGATTTTTTCCACATAATCTGTTTGTTTCGAATCACCAAGATCGGATTTTGCATGTTTATATCCCCGCCGGTGATTGATATGAAACAATACTCCCGCAAGTTCGTCGGGCGAGAGTTTTGTCTCGGAAACTGCGGCGTCGGCTCTCGTTTTCCATTTTTCAAGAGGATTGGCGGGTGGAATCTTGAAACTGTCATTGATCAGACCTATATCGCATAGCATTTTTTTCAGCTGGTCACGATGTAATTGAAACCTGTCTAAATTACGTCGCATTTGCCGGCAACGGGTGCGTTCCATGCATGGGCTGTTGCCTTTCCCTTTGGAAAATTCAGCTGCAATATTAGTGTCGCTGTAAGGTATGACACGGCTTCCCATTCCCAGAATTGAAACAGGGTTATGGTCGCTGTCTGTATTGATTAAAGCCCATCCGATTGAGGTCGGTCCGAGATAAAGTCAAAATATTTTCATGATACAAATTTAAAAAAAAA
>JAIDJZ010000238.1 GCA_029051965.1 Paramuribaculum sp.
CTCCTTCCCTCCGCACCGGAATCGGCTAAAAAAATAAGCTCGCATATTGTATAAATTAAATTTGAACACTTACTTAGGAAAACAACTATTAAAGAATAAAAAACAGTCAATTCCATGAAAAAAAGAATTCTTTCAACGGCATTTGTCGCTTTGGGAGCGCTGATGTCGTCTTTTGCTTCGGAGGCGGCAGCGCTGAAGGGCACGACGATCGGGTCGGACCTTAGCGAAGCTGCAAAATGTTTCGACGGCAACGCGTCGACTTATTTCAGAGGCTATTACAGTTACAACAACTCCTATGTGCGCAACTGGGCCGGACTAGATCTCGGGGAGCCTCATGTTATCAGCCGGATCGGATTGCGGGCGGCCGCTCAGATGTCAAAGTCGGCGCGTCTTGCAGTGGTGCAGGGGGCTAATTCAAGTGATTTTACGGACGCCGTCACTATCCAGATTTTCAAGGAAGCTCCCTCGGAAAGAGAAATGACATATCTCGACGTCGAGACTTCGCGCGGATTCCGTTATGTCCGGGTCGTTGCCTCCGGAACGCAGGGCTGCTTCGCTGAAATTGAGTTTGAGGGTGAGCCGGGTGAGGGCGACAGCTCTAAATTCTTTCAGATCACCAATCTGCCGACTGTGACATTCAACACCCCCGGCCAGGCTGAAATCAAGTCGAAGGATGACAAGCATGCCGGATCCTATGTGGCGATCGTCTCGGACGACGGAACAAAGATCCTCGAGGATGCGTCAGCTCAGATGAAAGGGCGCGGCAATGGTTCGTGGACTTTTCCAAAGAAGCCTTTTCAGATAAAGTTCAACAAGAAGCAGCAGCCTCTCGATGCCCCGGCAAAAGCAAAAAAATGGACTCTGATCAACAACTATGGCGATCGCACTCTGATGAGAAACAAGGTCGCTTTCGAGATCAGCCGTGAGGTCGGGATGGACTACACGCCCTATTGCACGTTTGTCGACGTTGTCTATAACGGATCCTATGAAGGGGCCTATCAGCTGTGTGATCAGGTCGAAGTCAGCTCCGGCCGTGTCGAACTGACGGAAATGTCACCCGAGGATGTGGCCGGCGAGGCGCTGAGCGGAGGCTACTTCATCGAGATCGATGCCTATGCCGATCAGGAGATTTCGTGGTTCACTTCCGCAAAGGGAACGCCGGTGACAATCAAATCGCCCGACGATGACGAGATCGTTGGGGCGCAGTCGGCCTATATACGCGATTATTTCAACAAAATGGAGGCCGCCCTCTATTCGGATGATTTCACTGACGAAGAGAAGGGCTATCGCAAATATCTTGACCTCGAGAGCTTCCTTCGCTATTTCATTGTCTGCGAGCTCGACGGCAATCAGGATTCGTTCTGGAGCGTCTACATGAGGAAAGACCGCGGCGACGAAAAGTTCCGGGTCGGTCCGGTGTGGGATATTGATCTCGGTTTCCAGAATTGCGGCACTCCATATCCGGTCAACAGCATGACAGATTATCTCTACACCCACAAGGATGCCTCGAAAGCCAATGGAATGGAACAGTTTGTCAGCCGGATTGTCAAGGAGGACGCCGGCGCCCGCGGGCAGCTCAGCGAGATGTGGAGTCAGCTTCGCCACAACGGAAATCTCAACTATGACTATTTCGACAGACTGATCGACAGCTGTGCCAGTGTGCTTGATGAATCGCAGACACTCAATTTTGTGCGCTGGCCGATTCTCAACCAGTCGGTGCAGAAGAATCAGAAAGTCTACGGTTCCTATGCCGGAGAGGTCGGTAATATCAAGTCGTATCTTCAGGGACGTTTCCCGAAACTCGATGAATGGATGGATCTTCACGATGTAGCCGCGATCGGTTCGGTCATTGCTGACGGCGACAACAATGCCGCCGAAGAATATTTTGATCTTCAGGGACGCCGCGTTGACGCCTCGAATATGTCGCCGGGCTTTTATATCCGGCGCCACGGCTCGCAGACAGAGAAGATTCTCGTCAGATAACCGGATAATTGGTTGTCTCAGTCAGAGCAGAACAACAAAAGAAGCGGATCGCGTTGTAGCAGATCCGCTTCTTTGTTTAATTGAATGGGTCGAAGATCAGCGTGCCGAGATTGCTTCGATCGCGCGGGTCAGGTCGTTGACGACTCTGCCGGTGGAATACCACTGGTTCATTGCACCCGAGCGTATGGGACGCAGGGCTTCTTCGAGCATCAGGAGGGCTTCATAGTTGCCGGACTTTTCGAATTCCTCGCGAAGAAGACGTATCTTTTCGCTGAGCTGAATGCCCTCGAGCATCCGTTCGTAGCGGATCGAGGAGCGTCCGTCGGGATAGACGAAATAAGTGTCGCCGGGGGCGAACATATGGAAGCGCGTGTCGGTCAGCGGGTCGTTGGTCCAGTTTGTGAACGACCAGTGGAGGTAGCCGTCATGGCCAGTGGCAGTGGCATAGACCGGGAGATAGGCGCCGTCGGCCGGAGCGGAATTGGCAAACTGGCTCGGCGCCGGAGTGGCGCAGCAGGTGTACATCAGCGTCGTGTAGCCTTTTTCGCGGCGGCGTTTCATGACGTCATCCGGGAAAAAGTCGCCCTTGATCAGTGTGTAGCTCTCGAGAGAGTCAACAAGTTCGGGATGATATGATCCGGCAAGCGACATCTTGATGTCGGGCACGGCGTTTTTGGCTACCCGGCGTGCGTCGAGCATCTGGGGCAGACCGCGTTCGTCCATGACAATGAGAGTCTTTTCAAACCACCCTTTTTCTTTGAGGTGTTTTGTGAGGGCATGAAGGAAAGAGGTCCAGAGATCGGCATATTCAGGCGAATCGGATGGCGCGTCGAGGAAGCGGTATTCGCCGGTTGCCTCGTCGAGATAGCGGAACTTCATTTCCCAGGGAACCATCGTGAAACACTCGATGTTTGCGTCGACTCCGTTTTTGGTCATGAAGTCGACATAGCGGTCGAAGATTGTATAGTCATACTTCCACGATCCGTCGGCTGTGCGGATGGTTTCGACCATAGGCTCGAACTTATCGTTGCTTTGTTCGCCCCAGGGCTCATAGAAGAGGATTGTCGAGATCGTTTTCTGGCCGGCGCGGGCGAGCATTTTCGCATAAGGCTCAAGCAGACGCAGGTGTTCGTTGCTCCAGGGTTCGACTCCGTAGTAGCGTGAAATGGCGTAAGGCTGCTGCCATAGGTCGAGATAGAATGCATAATCGGCCGGCGCGGGGAGCGTGCGGTCGGAGACGTTGATCGACAGCGAGAGGGTTGCAAGCGGCTTCTTGCCCGAGGAGGGAAGGAGTTCGATGGTGGCTGTGTAGGGACCTGGTTTGATGTCGCGCGGAATCTCGACCGAACACCACACCGGACGCACCGTCTGCGCCTGCATGTCGACTGAGGCTTCGGGTAGGTCGATCATGTCGGGTAGAGTATAGGTCGGGAGATTCGGATCGGGATAGCCGCAGGCATTGTGGGCTGTGACGGTGACATAGCGCATGAATGAAGCTGAGGCCTGCGCGGCTGCTACCTTTTTACCGCGAGTATCGCGAAGGTCTGACATGCGGAGGCGCAGCCCCTCGGTTGGAGTGTTGGCAATGATGAGGGCCTCGAGTCCGATACGTTCGCCTCGCCATGCTGAAACGGTGGTGTCGGAGAGGTTGATGCGAGGCGGTGAGGCGAGCTGTCGGTAGGCGATGTCCTTTGAGGCCCAGGAAAAAGTCAGCGGGGCGGAGATCTGTGTCCATCCCGATTTGTCAACGGTTGCAGTGTCGGCCGGTTCGACGTAGGGCTTGATTTCGGCGCAATTGGCGGCGACCGATGCGAGGGCAAGGGCCGCCCCGGCGAAGAAGCGGGTTGTCATGGATGATTAAGTCGTTGAAGTTTAAAATTTTCAGATTCTACAAAATTACGAAAAAATAATCTGACATTCAAACTCCGCCGTCAGGCAATTTATGAGTGTATTGAGCAATCTCTGAATTTCCTTGGATGTGAAAAGTTGGAATTTGGCAGGGAATTGATTACTTTTGCCAAACAGATCGAATCAATCAAAAGCGATTAGAGAAACAATGCGGATAGTCATTCAGAGAGTCAGAGAGGCCAGTGTGGAAGTCGACGGACGTCAGGTCAGCGCGATCGGCGCGGGGCTGATGGTTCTTGTCGGTGTTGAAAACGGCGATACGGACGACGATGCGCGCTGGCTGGCCGACAAAACGTCGGCTCTGCGCATATTCCCCGACGAAAACGGGGTAATGAACCGATCCTTGAAGGATGTCGGAGGCGAAGTGCTTTCCGTCAGTCAGTTCACACTGACGGCCTCGACCCGCAAAGGCAACCGTCCGAGCTATATCCGTGCGGCAGGTCATGAAGAGGCAATCCGTCTCTACGAAGCCTATTCGCGGATGGTTGGCGAGCGTTCGGGCTGTCCGGTCAGGAAGGGCGTTTTTGGCGCCGACATGAATGTCGGGCTCGTCAACGATGGCCCGGTGACGATAATAATCGATTCCCGGCTGAAGGAATGAACCGCAAAACTGAATCTCTATGGCTGAGAATGATCTGACAATAAAGGGTCTGCAGCAGACGGTCGACGACTGGATCTGCGGAATCGGCAACGGCTATTTCGCGCCGCTGACCAACATGGCCGTACTGGCCGAAGAGGTCGGAGAGGTTGCGCGGGTGATGGCGCGTGACTATGGAGAGCAGTCGTGGCGCGAAGGTGCGGACCGCGGCGATCTTGGCGACGAACTTGCCGATGTCGTCTGGGTAGTCGCTGCGATAGCCAATCAGACCGGCATTGATCTGAACGAAGCTATCAGGAAAAATGTTGATAAGAAGACCCGACGTGACAAGATGCGTCATAAGAATAATCCAAAACTGAACAAATCCAAATAAAGCTATGAGCGACAAGTATCATGACCAAGTGGCGAAAAGCCAAGTAACTACCGATGACGCCTTTGTGAAGGCCGAGGTTGAGCGCATTCTCTCCGAAAAGAAAGAGGAAAACAAGACCGAAGATGTCCTTAAGTTTCTCTTCACCTGCATCGACCTGACAACGCTTAACGCGACTGACTCGCCACAGTCTGTCGCACGTTTCACCGAACGCGTCAATGACTTCGAGGAGGCTTATCCCGAACTCAAACCGGTTGCGGCGATCTGTGTTTATCCGAACTTCTCGCCCGTTGTCCGTACGGTTCTCGATGTGAGCGAAGTCAACATCGCCTGCGTCTCAGGCGGATTCCCCACTTCGCAGACCTACCCCGAAGTGAAAGTCGCCGAAACCGCGCTTGCTCTCGACGGTGGTGCCGACGAGATCGACATCGTGATGAATCTCGGAAACTTCCTAGATGGCGATTGTGAAGAGGTCTGCGATGAGATATCTGAGCTGAAAGAAGT
>JAIDJZ010000239.1 GCA_029051965.1 Paramuribaculum sp.
TTCTCACTGTTGTCGAATCTGATGAAAATGATTATCTTTGCATGAATATAAAACTAAACCCGATAGCTTGACGAGTCAGGGGCTACCGGGAATCAACACTGCAAAAGTAGTGCTTTCTTTTGATTAAAACAATTTCTGGTTCATAAAAGATTGCAAAGCAAGTGAAATTCGACGATTTTCAGAATATACTGTCCTCGGAAAGGCTCAATCGATATGTTGCAGCCTGTGATAATGATACCAGAAAAGCTATGTCGCTGTATCGGTTGAATCTTCATCTTTCACAAGAGGTCTTTACTTTGTTGAGTTGTTTCGAGGTGGCGTTAAGAAATTAGAGCCGGTTCCCCAACGTTTACAAATATTGGGGAACCGGCTCTAAGATTGAAGATTAAGATTGATTGACATGTCAATAATGATTTTTAGGGGGATTCAGTCGGGTTATGTTGTAAAAATTGAGTAATTTTGCTAATTGGGCCGTGTCAGGCGGCTGACACTCTCTTATGATACTCTCTAAGGAAAATGGAATTTAAATTATCTTCAGATTATCAGCCGACCGGCGATCAGCCACAGGCGATCGAGCAGCTCAGCCGAGGCGTTGAGGATGGGCTTGCAGCCCAGACGCTTCTCGGTGTGACGGGTTCGGGCAAGACGTTTACGATGGCTAATGTCATTCAGCAGGTTAAGCGGCCTACGCTGATACTGAGCCACAACAAGACGCTTGCGGCGCAGCTCTACGGGGAATTCAAGAATTTTTTTCCGGAGAATTCGGTGCAGTATTTTGTGTCATATTACGATTACTATCAGCCGGAGGCTTATATTCCGTCGGTCGATAAGTATATCGAGAAGGATCTGATGATCAATGATGAGATCGACAAACTGCGTCTGTCGACGACGTCGGCTCTTCTGTCGGGAAGAAAGGATGTGATTGTCGTCAGTTCGGTTTCGTGTCTTTACGGCATGGGTAATCCGGATGATTTCAATTCGAATGTGATTGACATCCGTGTCGGTCAGCAGATCGCGCGCAATGTTTTTCTGCGTGAGCTTGTCAATGCGCTCTATTCGCGCAATGAGGTCGATTTCCGTCGCGGGAATTTCCGTGTGAAGGGCGACACGATCGATATTTATCTGGCTTATGAGGAGATTGTGGTGAGGGTCGTGTTCTGGGGCGATGAGATCGAGTCGATCTCGACGTTTTATCCGACCGATTATGTGACGCTGGGGAGTCACGAGGCTTTCAGGATTTTTCCGGCGAATATATTTGTCACTTCTCCGCAGCGCATGGCTTCGGGTCTGGCTCAGATCGAGCTTGATCTCGGCGAGCAGGTGGGCTTTTTCGAGAAGGAGGACCGCCAGCTTGAGGCTAAGCGACTGTATGAGCGTGTGACCTACGATATCGAGATGATGCGCGAGGTCGGCCACTGTTCGGGAATCGAGAACTATTCGCGCTATTTCGACGGGCGCAGTCCGGGAATGAGACCGTTCTGTCTGCTGGACTATTTCCCGAAGGATTTCCTTATGATTATCGACGAGAGCCATGTCACTCTGCCGCAGGTCAGGGCGATGTACGGAGGCGATCTTTCGCGAAAGATGAATCTGGTCGAGTATGGTTTCCGGCTTCCGGCGGCGCTCGACAACCGTCCGCTCAAGTTCGAGGAGTTTGAGCAGCTGACGCCTCAGGTCATCTATGTCAGCGCGACTCCGGCCGATTATGAGCTTGAGAGGTGTGAGGGGGTTATCGTCGAGCAGATCATCCGTCCGACGGGGCTGCTCGATCCTGTCATCGATGTGCGTCCGTCGCTGAATCAGATTGATAATCTGATGGAGGAGATAGCTCTTCGGATCGAGCGTAACGAGCGTGTGCTTGTGACTACGCTGACGAAGCGGATGGCTGAGGAGCTGAACGATTATCTGACGAAGCTCAAGATAAAGGCAGCGTATATCCACAGCGATGTGGACACGCTTGACCGCATAAGGATTCTCGACGATCTGCGTTCGGGGGTCTATGATGTGCTGATCGGTGTCAATCTGCTGCGTGAGGGTCTTGACCTGCCCGAGGTTTCGCTGGTTGCGATTCTGGATGCGGACAAGGAGGGATTCCTGAGGTCGCACCGTTCGCTGACGCAGACTGTCGGTCGTGCGGCGCGAAATCTGAACGGAACGGTTATCATGTATGCCGACAAGATTACGGACAGTATGCGTCAGACGATCGAGGAGACTGAGCGTCGCCGTTCGCTGCAGCTTGCCTACAATGAGGAGCATGGCATCACGCCTCAGGCTATCGTGAAGGCGCGCAACCGTATAATCGGTGTTGACGATGATGATGCGGATGTCTCAGCGCCGTCAGGTCGGGAGAGTGGCCGCAAGCCGCAGAAGAGCAGCCGTGAGGCTACGCGGGAGTCGCGTCGCAATGTCATCTATGACAATGAGTTTTCGACGAAGGTCGATCTCGCTGCCGATCCGGTGATTCCGTATATGAGCCGGGAGGAGTTGCAACGCACGATCAATGCGCGCCGTCAGTCGATGGTGGAGGCTGCCAAGAATATGCAGTTCATGGAGGCGGCGCAGCTGCGTGACGAGGTCATAAAACTTGAGGAACGATTAAAGAGTCTTAATTCGATTTAAATTCAAACACTCTCTAAGAGAGTATCAATAATGAAGGATATTGAAAGAAGAGAAGAAGCTGTCAGAGCGGGTCGCGAGCGATTCGACACGCGGCTCTATCTGCCTACGTCGGTCAAGGAAATGAAGGCTCTCGGGTGGGACGGGGTCGATGTAGTGCTGTTTACAGGCGATGCCTATGTCGATCATCCGTCGTTCGGTGCGGCTGTCATCGGGCGCACGCTGCAGGCCGAGGGCTTCAATGTCGCGATCGTTCCGCAGCCGAACTGGCAGGACGATCTGCGCGATTTCCGTAAGTTCGGAGCTCCGAGGCTGTTCTTCGGGGTTTCGGCCGGCGCGATGGATTCGATGGTCAACCACTACACGGCTGCTCGCCGTCGCCGTTCGGACGATGCCTATACGCCGGGCGGCCGCCACGGGGCACGTCCCGACTATCCGTCGATTGTCTATTCGGAGATTCTGCGACGTCTCTATCCCGATGTGCCGATCGTTCTGGGCGGCATCGAGTCGTCGCTCCGCCGTCTGTCGCATTATGACTACTGGCAGGACTGTCTGCGACCGTCGATTCTGACGGAAGCGCCTGCCGATATGCTGAGCTACGGAATGGGGGAGCGGACGGTCGTCGAGATTGCCAGGCGTCTGCGCGACGGGGAGAAGATTTCGGATATGGCAGATCTCGGTCAGACGGCCGTGGTGTGTCCGCGGTCGGAAATGGTTGCGGCGGACGAGAGGAATATCATTCTCCATTCCTTCGAGGCGTGTCAGGCCGACAAGCGGAAACAGGCGGAGAATTTCAAGCATATCGAACAGCAGAGCAACCGCTACGAGGGCGCGACGCTCTGGCAGCCTCACGGTGACATGGTGGTGAGGGTCAATCCGATGCTTCCGCCGATGGATGTCGGAGAGATCGACCGTTCGTTTGATCTGCCTTATACCCGTTATCCCCATCCGCGCTACAAGGGGAAGGTCATTCCGGCCTACGATATGATCCGGCATTCGGTCAATATGCACCGGGGCTGTTTCGGTGGATGTGCGTTCTGTACGATCTCGGCACATCAGGGTAAATTCATCGCATCGCGAAGCAAGGCGTCGATTCTGAGGGAGGTCAGAAAGGTTGTCGGAATGGATGATTTCAAGGGATATGTCTCTGACCTCGGCGGTCCGTCGGCCAATATGTATGGTCTGAGCGGCAAGAACCACGAGATCTGCAAGCGCTGCATGCGTCCGTCGTGTCTTCATCCGAAGCCGTGTCCGAATCTCAACACGGACCACAGTGCGCTGCTAGATGTCTATCATGCGGTCGATGCACTCCCCGGAGTCAAGAAGTCATTTGTCGGCAGCGGGGTCAGATATGATCTTTCAATGCATCCGACTGGCGACAGAAGGGTCGATGAGACGAACCGGCGCTACAATGAGGAGCTTATCGAACATCATGTCTCGGGGCGTCTGAAGGTCGCTCCGGAGCATACGTCGCCGACGGTGCTCAACTTCATGCGAAAGCCGGAGTTCGAACAGTTCTATCGGTTCAAGTCGATATTCGACCGTGTCAACGACCGCTGCGGTCTGCGTCAGCAGCTGATACCATATTTTATCTCAAGCCATCCGGGCTGTCGCGAGGTCGATATGGCTGAGCTGGCTGTCGAGACGAAGGCCCTCAGTTTTCATCTCGAGCAGGTGCAGGATTTCACTCCGACACCGATGACTCTCGCAACCGAGATCTATTACACCGGTTATCATCCCTATACCGGCGAAAAGGTTTTTACGGCTACGACTCCTGCCGAGAAGAAGGCCCAAAGAAAATATTTCTTCTGGTATGACCCGGCCAACCGACAGGAGATTGTCGGCTCTCTCAAACGTCTTAATCGGGAGGATCTGGCCGCCCAGCTCTATCCAGTTTACCGTCCGAAGCCGGGACGACTGAAAGATCCGGCAGACCGACGGACGAAAAACGAGCGGAACAGCAGCCGTGGGCGCAATGAGCAGCTGGCCAAAGGCGGCCGGCCAGGTAGCGGCAAACGCCGACGCTGACGCTGACAGGGTGGCTGTCTTACCGGAATGCCAGCACTAAGAGAGTGCTTGAATTTAAACCGCGTTAACAGTAATACGAATGAACGGCAGAAACTTCAAAATAATCCTGAGGTCTTTTTTGGCGAATTCCGCCAAGTCTCATCGGTCACATAGCCCGCTATGCTCCCTCTTCAACTCGCGGAATCCGCTCAAAAAATCCTCTCAGTCTTAATTTGATTTAAATCCAAACACTCTCTAAAACACAATCATAATCCAATCAAATAATCAATATAACTCCAATCAACTGAAATGTTACATTCATTAAAAAACATTCTTATGGTTTCAGCGGCATTGGCGGCCGCCGGTTGCAGCGGCGGACAGCAGGAGAGTTCCGATGTCATTGACAAGCCGGATTTCACGCCTGAAAACGGCCAGTTTGACATCAATGCGCTTGAAGCGCTCGGCCGCGTCAGCGAACCGAAGATTTCGCCTGACGGCCAGAAGATCCTCTATGGTGTCAGCTACGAAAGTGTCGAGAAGAACAAGAGCAATCTCGACCTTTATGTCATGAATCCCGACGGCAGCGATGTGAAGCGTCTGACAAAAACGCCTGACAGCGAAAGCGGCTACACATGGATCGACGGCGGAAACAAGATCGCATTCATGAGTCCTGTCGACGGAGTCATGCAGCTGTGGGTGATGAATGCCGACGGCTCTGGCCGCAAGGCGGTCAGCAGCGTAGAGGGTGGCATCCAGGGCTTCCTTTTCTCGCCCGACGAAAAGCGCGTGGTCATGATCGGAACGGTCAAGTACAGCCGCACGGCCGGCGATGTCTATCCTGATCTGGCAAAGTCGACAGGCCGCATAATCGATGACCTTATGTACAAGCATTGGGATGAGTGGGTGACAGAGATTCCCCATCCTTTTATCGGCGAGTTTGACGGTTCGGAAGTTTCGGGCGTTACCGACATTATGGCCGATGAACCTTTCGAGGCACCCATGAAGCCTTTTGGCGGAGCAGAGTCGTTTGCGTGGGCACCCGACGGGACAAAACTGATCTATGTTTCGCGCAAGAAAACGGGCAAGGAGTATGCGCAGTCGACCAATTCCGACCTCTATCTCTATGATCTCGAGAAGAAAACTACGTCGAATCTGACCGAGGGAATGATGGGCTACGACACATGCCCGGTCTATTCTCCGGACGGAAAGTCGATCGCATGGCTCTCGATGGAGCACGACGGCTACGAAAGCGACAAGAACAGGATCTTCGTCATGGATATGGCAAGCGGCGTGAAGACCGACCTGACAACCGACTGGGATTATACGGCCGATGCTATCGCCTGGAATCCGAACGGAAAGTCGATCTATTTCATCGCTCCGAAGGATGGAGTGACTCCGATTTTCTCGATCGATGTGGCTACGAAGTCGGTCAAGGAGGTTGCCGGCGGAGTGTGTGACTATGCTTCGCTCTGTCCGGTCGGTGAGAACCGTCTTCTGACCATGCGTCACTCGATGGTTTATCCGAATGAGATTTTTGCAGTCGAAGGTCCGGAAGTCAAACAGCTTTCGAATGTCAACACCGAGCTTCTCGGGCAGCTGAAGATGCCGAAGGTTGAAAAACGTCTTGTCCCGACAACTGACGGCAAGGAGATGACGACATGGGTTGTCTATCCTCCGGAATTCGATCCGGCAAAGAAATATCCGGCGGTTCTTTACTGTCAGGGTGGTCCGCAGTCGGCCGTCAGCCAGTTCTGGAGCTACCGCTGGAACCTTGCACTCATGGCCGCCAACGGTTATATCGTGATCGCTCCGAACCGTCGCGGTTTGCCGGGCTTCGGAACAGAATGGAATGCCCAGATTTCGAAAGACTACGGCGGTCAGAACATGAAGGATTACCTAAGTGCGGTCGACGACATGAAGAAGGAAAGTTATGTCGACGCGGACCATATCGGCGCTGTCGGTGCGAGCTACGGCGGATTCTCCGTTTACTGGCTTGCGGGTCATCATGAAGGACGATTTGCTGCGTTTATCGCTCATGCCGGTATCTTCAACACAGAGGCTCAGTATCTCGAAACCGAAGAGATGTGGTTTGCCGACTGGGATCTCGGCGGTCCGTTCTGGGCGAAAGACAATGAGGCGGCTCAGCGTTCATATGCTAACTCTCCCCATCGTTTTGTCGACAAGTGGGACACTCCGATTCTGGTCACTCACGGCGAACTTGACTTCCGCATTCTCGCCTCGCAGGGCATGATGGCCTTCAATGCGGCGCGTCTGCGCAATGTTCCGGCCGAGATGCTGATTTTCCCCGATGAGAACCACTGGATTCTGAAGCCTCAGAATGCTGTCCTCTGGCAGCGCGTGTTCTTCCGCTGGCTCGACCGCTGGCTTAAACCGGGCAGCGATGCGGCAAAGCAGGCTGCCGCTCCGGCTGCGGTGGATTCAGTGAAGGCCGAGGCCTGATCCCCGATAGTTTTCTAAAATAAAAATTGCACTCCGGAAGTTTTGCATCAGACTTCCGGGGTGCATTTTTTTGTCCGTCAGAAACAGTTTTCATCACATCAGTAGACAGATCGTCGTATTAGCAGCCAAAAAGAAGATCACGGGCATGAAAAAAAGGAAAAACCTTTTGTCGGGTTGAAATTCACGTCGGCATAGTGTTTCATCACGGCTTCACGTCTGCCGGCACTATATATCTTTTTATTCCAGATCCACCATGCAGATATAAGGG
>JAIDJZ010000024.1:0-4646 GCA_029051965.1 Paramuribaculum sp.
ATAGATGGCTTAATTACTAATTAATCTGAAAACAATTATGGCACTCAAATATGATTATACAGACAATGAGATTGTGCTTTGCCGAGAGTTTGCCAATGACGCCGAAGCGCGTCTCGCACTTGCCACTCTCGAGGCTGAAGGAATCCGGGCAATCATCGACAATGATGTCTTTTCGCGCATATACCCGCTGGGCTATTCGTCGGTCGGGGCGCTTCGTCTGATGGTTCGCAGGCGAGATCTCGACCGCGCCACAGATATAATCGAATCTCTTAATTTAAACAGTGACTAAACTCAAATACATACAGATTTATGGACTCCAAAACAGCACTCAATAAGAACCATGTCGTCGCAACGCTCGGGAAGCCGGCGTCGGAGATTACGAAACCTGATCTGATCGGCTATGTGATCAGCGAGAAGATCGAAATGGTCAATTTTATGTATCCGGCTGGCGACGGGCGTCTCAAGACTCTCAGTTTTGTCATAAATGATCTGGAGTATCTCGACACGATCCTGAGTCAGGGCGAACGCGTCGACGGATCGAGCCTTTTCGAGCATATCGAGCCGGGCAACAGCGATCTTTACGTTGTGCCGCGTTTTTCGACTGCATTCCGCGATCCGTTTGCGGAGATTCCGACGCTGACGATGCTTTGTGCGTTCTTTGACAAGGACGGAAAGCGTCTGGCGAATTCGCCCGATAATACGCTCGAGAAGGCGTGCAGGGCATTTACGGATGTGACAGGCCTGCGTTTCGAGGCGATGGGCGAACTTGAATACTATGTCATCTATCCGACAGATCCGTTTTTCCCGGCACGTGACCAGAAGGGCTATCATGAGTCGGCTCCTTTTGTCAAGACAGGCGATTTCCGCGCGCTCTGCATGTCGTATATAGCGGCAACAGGGGGGCGCATCAAGTATGGCCATTCAGAGGTCGGAAACTTCAATCTCGACGGAATGACCTATGAACAGAACGAAATCGAGTTTCTGCCGGTCGAGGCTACATCGGCCGTAGATCAGCTGATGCTCGCCAAGTGGGTGATCCGCAATCTTGCCCACCGCAACGGGCTTGATGTCACGTTTGCTCCGAAAATAACGACAGGAAAGGCTGGTTCGGGTCTTCATGTGCATATGAGGTTTGTCGACGGGGATGGCAAGAATGTGATGCTCGGCTCTGACGGAAAGCTCAGCAATGACGCACTGACGGCTATCGCGGGCATGATGGATCTTGCGCGTCCAGTGACGGCTTTCGGCAATACGAATCCGACGGCTTATTTCCGTCTGGTGCCTCATCAGGAGGCTCCGACCAGCATCTGCTGGGGCGACAGAAACCGTTCGGTTCTTGTGCGTGTGCCTCTGGGCTGGATGACGGGTAGCGATATGTGTGCGGCTGTCAACCGCGGCTCTTCGGCGACGGAGGGTTCGGGCAGCGGGCGTCAGACGGTTGAGATCCGGTCGGCGGACGGTTCGGCGAATATCTACTATCTGATGGCGGCACTTGCCGTTGCGTGTCGCCACGGTTGGGAAATGGCTGATCCGCTTGGCAAGGCGCATGACACTTATGTTGATGTGGATATTCACCGTGCGGAGAATGCGGCGCGTCTTTCAGCGCTTGATCATCTGCCGTCGTCGTGTGTTGAAAGCGCGGGTGCACTGGAACAGGCCCGCGGGGTCTTCGAGGAGCGTGGTGTCTTCGACAGCCGTCTGATCGATTCGGTCATCGGGAAGCTGAAGGCTTTTGACGATGTTTCGCTTCATGAGCGTGCGACAAATGATCCGGAACTGATGAAATCGCTTGTCGAGACGTATTTCCACGTCTGAATGTAGAGATTATAATAATTAAAAGCCCGGTTCGCAGACTGAAGCGAACCGGGCTTTTTATTGGGATATAGCGGGCGGGATGCCGCGCGGTCAGGGGATTATGACTTTGTGGGCTTTGCCATCGACGGTCACAATGTAGACTCCGGTCGAGAGGGGGACGCTGAGTGTTTCGGGAGCTGAGGGTGTCGACTGGAGGCGGATTCCGGCGAGGCTGACGGTTTCGACAGATCTGTCTTTGCAGCCGCTGACGACGAGTGTCTGTCCTTCGACATGGAGGCGGACATTGTCGACGGTTACGAAATCGACTGAGGCTGGGTTGCGGGTGTAGTCCGCGGTCGCGCTCAAGGGGAATTCCATCGGGATGCCTTTGCGGAGGCCTAGAGCCGCGACATTATAGCGGTAGAGCGCGTTTGCGTCGGGGGCGGAATCCTTAGTCTGGGTCTCTGTGATGTCCTGACGGACAAGAAGCTCGTTTTTGTAGAGATTCCATCCGGTTATCTCAACGGGGGCAGAGACGGGTGAGTAGACGATGTCGTCGATGCAGATGCCGAACTGGTCGTTGCTGACGTAGTGGATCGCGAAGTATTTCGCATCAGCGGGAAGGTTGCCGGAGTAGAGACCCCAGCCGGAGTCTTCGAGAAGGATAGATCCGACGGGTGTGAATGAGTCGAGATCGTCGTCGGTCGAGGAGTACATTATCTCTACAGTTTCGGGATAGTAGCCGGAGAGGGATGTGATGTAGAAGCGCACTTCGGAACCACCTTTCACTTCGGGTGAGATCAGCCAGTCATCGGCCTGCTTGCCTTCGGGTGAGAATGCGATCAGGAAAGAGTCGCCGGATGGCTGGTTCATGCCGAGCATTCCGCATTTGTAGGTGTTGACGGCCTGGAAGGCCTTCGGCTGTCCGGGGTCGGGGAGGTCGAAGCCTTCGGTGACATAGGTGTTTGCGCCGTCGAAGTCGATGTTTTTCCAGTTGCCGAGGCTGTAGTCGTGGTTTCCGTGGGGATAGTCCTCGAATGTGTCGACAAAGCCGCGTGCATATGGATTGGTCCAGGACAGAGTGACTTCTTCGCTTTCGGGCGATCCTGCGGCTTTCAGATCGCTGACTATCGGAAGCGCACCAAGACCGACTCTGAATTCAGTAGTCTGCTCGTTGTTTGAGTTGTCGTCGTCGCTGTCGGCCAGACTGACGCAGAGGGTCAGGTCTTTGTTGGCGAGGTCGGCGTTGCGGAAGCTGAGTTTAGCGGTGTAGGGAGTTGTTTCGCTTTCGGCGAGGGTCACGTTGTCATGTGTGAACTCGATTCGCTGCAGGAGCTGTCCGTTGTTGCGGAGTTCGCCTTTGATTTCCGGGGCGTTCATGGGGTCGCAACCGCGGTTTTCGATGATGGCGGTGATTTCAGTCTCGTCGCCGAGGGTGATGTAGGAGGGGACTGAGATACGGCTGACTGCGAGGTCGCGGGGCTGATTCTCGTAGATGCTGTAGCCGCTTAAGGCGAACACTTGGCCGACCTGTGGGCAGTCGACATCCAAGCTGACCACGATCCATCCTCTGTCGAGATATTTTTCAGGGACTTCGAATGTCAGTTCAGTCCAACCGGAACCGGAAGCGGAGTTGATGACTCCGAGAATGTCGCCGTTGCCGCGTCCTTCGGTCGAATGGATTCTGACTTCAGTGCGCGGAGTGGCGTTGCAGATGTAGGTCTGGAGGCGCACGCGTGCGTTTGTGCATCCTTTGGTTGAGAATTTCGGGAGTTCGGCATAGCCTTTGCCTTCGTTGCCTGCCTGCATGACCACGCACATCAGTGCGCTCTGAGGTCCGTCGGTGATGCCGATGTTCTCCGGATTGTCAAGGGCCCAGAGGGCTGTGTAGCTGTCATCGGGGTAGTCGATGAGCAGTCCGTCGTAGGTCATTTTCTTGTCGGGGAAGGTTTCGTTGGCGGGTAGTCCGTGGGGAGTGCCGAGCACAGCGGATGCGTAGGCACTGAGTCTGCCCGAGCTTTCGCCTGTTTCGTTGGCGGCAGAGACCATGACCTGATAGAGCTGCTGGGAGTATGTTTCGGCAATGACATGATATTCACATTCGGTCACCCCTTCTTCGAACAGAATCCACATTCCGGCTTCGTCAGTTGTTGCGTAGCGGTAGATGTTGTAGGTCAGCCCGTTTTGCGGGACGATGCCTCCGTTTTTGCCTGTCGTGACGGGGTCCCAGCGCAGAACGAGGTCCATGTTGTCGTCGGTGACGGAGGCGGTGACAACGGGATCGGAGGGTACGTCGATGCCGCAGAAGACTGTCCCTTTGGTCGATTCGCCGGCTCCGTTGGCATTGCTGAAGGATACGGTGATCAGGTTAGTGCCGTCGGCGGTAGCCACTTTCTGGCGTATCTGCTGGCCCGGTTTTCCGGTCACTTCGACTGTTTCGATGCGCGAGGCGATCTGTGCGGTGATTGTTTCGTCGGCGGGGATTGCGGCGTTGCTGATGTAGGTCGATGGCATGGTGAAGACAGCAGTAGCCGTCAGTGCGCCGTTTTCGTCGGGAATGAGTTCGAGGTCGGTGCAGCTTGTGGGCACTTTCGACGAATTATCGTTTGTGGTCACCCGGAGATTTCTCAGCGCGAGACGCCATCCTCTTTCGACGGAGGAGTTGATATGGATCGCGAATCGGTAGTAGCCGGGTGAGGCGATTCCGAATGAAGAGGTGAAGGTCTCGTAGTCTTCGTTGTAGACCGCCGGTTCGTTCATTATTATTTTACCGGCGCGTAGACTTTCGATGTCGTCGGATTGGGCAAGGATGATCTGGAACGATTCTCGCATGGCCGATGACCTTGTCTCGG
>JAIDJZ010000024.1:4656-5416 GCA_029051965.1 Paramuribaculum sp.
TGATTCGGCGTCCACCGAGATGTACACGGGTATGTTCGTCGGCAGGTTCTGATGTGTATAAGAGCCAGGAACGATTCTCTCATGGCCGATGACATTGTCTCGGCTTCGATGGAGATTCCGTAGAGCGATTCGAGGTTGTCGAGATAGACGGGGGGTGTGACGATCCATTCGTCGGCGTCGGATGTCGCCACGGGCATCGCGTTTCGGTTGTTGTAGTAGATCGGCCAGTCATAGAGAGTCCCGTTGAGGCCGTAGTGGATGTCGTGTTCGATTTTAAAGCCGTCGTTGTTGCCGTCGATTATTGTACAGGCGGCGAATTCCTCTTCGGAGGGATGCATTTCGAAGATTGTTTCGACGTCATCGGAGAGGATGGAAGTGGTGAGTGGTCTGGCGCGATGGATTGTCAGAGGGTTGTCGGGAGTCGCGCTTTCCTGTCCGTGAAGGGTGAATGCGTTTCCTTTGAGGGCGCAGACGGCGGCAGGAATGGTTGCCGGCGGTTCGGCTGATGAGCGGCGCACCAATTCCGAGTCAAAGCCAATGGCGTTGATTGCCAGAGCCGAACCGGCTGCGGCAATCATTATTATGGTGGGGAGTTTTCTGTTCATGAGAATTGTTGGTGGATTGATTCAGAGGGCGTTTGGATTTAAATCGCGTTAACAAAAAATGAAAGATAGAAACTTCAAAATAATCCTGAGGTCTTTTTTGGCTAATTCCGCCAAGTCTCATCAGTCGCATAGCCCGCTATGCTCCTTCTTCAACT
>JAIDJZ010000240.1 GCA_029051965.1 Paramuribaculum sp.
AGTAATTACCTTTGCCTCGCCCCAGCGTTAACAAATATTGGGGAACCGGCTCTTAGCTGTCGGAGGCAAGTTGAATGCAAGTTCGTTTTTTCGATGTGGGAATTCTGTCAGCTTCCGTTTTTCGAGAGGTCGCGAATGGCGATTCGGCATATTCCTCCGCCAAGCGCACCGGTGTATGTGCCGAGCAGGCGATTGCCGCGGCGGCATTCGGACGCAAAAAACGGGCGTCCGGCGGCCATGTAGGCCACATTTATTTCATCGCCCTCACGGAGTTTTATCCCGGAGGCTTCCTCTACTCTGAATCTGTCGGGATTGCCGGTTTTCACGATCACGCAAATTTTCGACGGGCCAAGCATTAATTCAATGGCTGTTTCTATGGCGAGCGTTCTCGACTCGACAATAGCATTCTCGGAAAAGGCTGATTCTTCAGCTGTGTCAGAGCCGTCGGCCCGACGGCAGAAGCAGTCCCAGTCGCTATAGCCTGCGTAGCGGCACAGAAGCGTAAGGGTGGAGTAGGTGGTGCCGGTCTGGTCTGTCACGTAGCCCCACAGCCGCTTGAGTGTCGAGAGGCCGATGGTGCGCCCGGTTGTCTGCTGTATGGCAGATGCGAGTTGTGCGAAATCGGTGGGTGTGCGCGGAGACGTGCCGAATTTCTTTCCTACGATGCTGAGCAGAAGCTCGAGTTTTTCTTTGTCGGGTTTCATGACAATTAAGGTGTCTGAGGGTTTTGTTTAGTAATCTGGTTGCAAAATTAGCCTTGAAACGCAGCGAGGTAATGTGGCTTGGTGTTAAAATATGCAAAATAGGACCGTATAGAACCTTGCTTAGCCGCAGGGGAAAGGATACAAGATTATAATTTTGCGCAACAAACAGAGCGGTCCTATGTTAAAATCTTTTGCAATATGGAATTATTTCCTATCTTTGCAAAAAGACACAAACGCCGAAAGGTCAGAGGATCTCGGCATAGATATAGAAACGCTTTCACTGTAGGATTAATTCGTTGAAATCTCGCAAATTCCAATTGAAGTCTATAATCCCGGCAGATGGCGCTTCACCCCTCATAGCAGGGGGTGGACTGCTCTGTTTTATTTGGACTTCAAGGCAATGCGAGAGCCTCAACGAACAAATCAAACAGCCGGCAATCCACCCCTGATTTGTTATGGATGGTCGGGGCAAATGAAAACAACGAATCTATTTACCATATGACACACTCTGAGTGTCATTTCACAGTTAATAAATTGATCATATGAAAAGGTTAAATCTGATGATTTTGACTACGGCACTATTCGGCGGCGTCACACAGGCCGCTGTCAAAGACGGTGTTGTAAAATATGACTGCCGTTCGGGCCGTTCGGGCACCGGTCGCTATGAGTACACCCAAAAACAACTGGAGAAGTGGGCCAAGAATCCACGCCCGGATGCCGAGTGGCGTCTTGTGGAAAGAAAAGAACCAGATTCTGTACAAAATAAGAAGGCGCAAAGAGACACCTTCATGAGATATCAGAAGCTTGCCGAAGAGAAGCTTATGCGGCTCAGACGTGTAACGGATTTAATGAGTCGTATAGGTAAGCCCATAAATGATGAGGTCGATAGTGAGATTATTGCAGATCTTGCCAGCCGTCCGGAAGTGATGGAGGATCGGGATGCAATCATGAAAGATCTTGTAAAAGGCCGGATAAGCAAGAAGTGCAAGATATATCTTGACGATTATGAGGCCGATTGCAGGGTAGCTTATGAAGAAGCGCTATATGATGCAGAATGTGTAAAAGAAGATTGGTTGGGTTTCTATCGTGGGAAAGGGGAACCGTTTCCTGAGATGCGGATGATTTCTTATGTCGATACGGTTTCCAATCCGTATTATTATGGCCGTGTGTATCTTGATATGAGAGAGAACGGGAACTGGTGTGAGTATTCCTTTCGGGAAATGTGCTGTGGCTTGTCGGACGGATGGGAATGGCTTGAAAAAGAGAATGGTGCCAATGATCAGGAGCGCATCGAAGAATATTACCCACACGAAGTAACTTATACCAGATATAAGTCTCATCCGCAATATCGAATCATTGGCAATAAGGTTTTTGATTCGGAAGGGAGTCTCGTGCGGATAATGACTCCGGACCATGATGGAATTGTTCTGTCGAGTTATGATTATGAATATGGTTATAATGAATCCACAACAAGTGACATAGCACGACAGTTGTGTGTGCTGGCTTATAAAAACAATGATTATAACATATGGTCAAGAGGCTTGAAAGTAAACCGCTATATACAATCCAAGCTCGGACTTGAGAATTTCGAGCGGTCCGGATCTGGAAGATATGGTGCAACCTCTTCCGGAGCACACGTAAATACCCGTGACGATATTAGTTACACTCAGGAAGGCGATGCGTGGCTGAAGCAGGTCAGAAGCGACTACCGTAAGTTTTTCATAGACCAGCCTCCGTATAGATGCGAACGTGTGAATGGCGTCACTTTCAGGATGATTTATGCCGATGAAAAAGCCAATCCGACCTATGAGGTGATCCATAGCTACGTTCCTACCGGCTCTTACAAAACGGCAAGGAATGTCAAGGTAGAAAAGATTTCTGATAGCGGTCTGATGACGCAGAGGGGCATTGTGGTGACCGAGGTTGAGCCTGAAAGTGAAGATTTTATCCTCGGCAAGTCAGAGTATGATAATAAAGTCTTCACTTCTGTGGAGCAGATGCCCCAGTATCCCGGAGGCGATGCAGCTCTTCTCGCTGACATAGACAAGAACTTACGTTATCCGAGTGTCGCTATGGAAAATGGCATCGAAGGTAAAGTTGTCGTTCAATTCGTTGTCACAAAAATAGGTACCGTAGGTGAAGTTAAGGTTGTTCGCGGTAAAGACCCGGATCTTGACAAGGAAGCTAAACGAGTGGTAAAGACTCTCAAGAGGTTCAATCCCGGAAAGATTAACGGCAAACCCGTTAGCGTGTGGTATACCCTTCCGATTACATTCAAATTACACAATAGCAAATGGAGGAATCGTCGCTGTAAAAGCGGCCACGAGATAATCTTTGATATTTTAAACATAATTAAGTAAGTGTTCAAATTAAAACGATAGTAAGTGAACTAAAATCTTTTATACAATCTGCTGCTTCTTTTCTGCCGC
>JAIDJZ010000241.1 GCA_029051965.1 Paramuribaculum sp.
AGGGTCTGTCGGAGGATGTCTATTGATGCGGGGGTGTTGCAGAGGATGAGGCGCTGGGGCTGGCGGCGTGCTCGCTGCCGCTCGAGGTGGGCCACGGCGCGTCGGGCATGGGGGTGCAGGCGATAGCCGACCCAGCGTTCGAACTGGGCGGCGTAGTCGCGGCGGAAGAGGTGGCGCGGGCGTGGCGGGATGTATGGGTGCGGCATCATATCGACGCAAAGATAGGGCTTGGAGGGGTGGATATGACGGCTAAATTCAAAGTCTGAGTTCAAAATATGACGGCGATGGTGTTTTTTCCTCAGGCGTAAGTGGAAATTTCCGGATGAAAAATCGTAACTTTGTCTTCATGATAACAGAAGAAAAACGCCAGCAGATTTTAGAAAAGGTTGTCGAAGTGCTCCACACGGTCTATGATCCGGAGATGCCGGTCGACATCTACAGTCTCGGACTTATCTATAAGATAGAACTCGATGATGACGCAAGTCTCCACATCGACATGACTCTGACAGCTCCGAGCTGTCCGGCAGCCGACTTTATCGTCGACGATGCCCGCATAAAGCTTGAAAGCATCGAGGGTGTTGCCGGAGTCGAGATAAACATTGTTTTCGAGCCGGAATGGAATCAGGATATGATGAGCGAGGAGGCTAAGCTCGAGCTTGGTTTCCTCTGATCCGGAATGATTGAATGGCGAGTGGAATGAAGACAAAGACCTATTTCATTTCCGATCTACATCTCGGTGCGGGCTACATAGCCGATCCGGTCGGGCATGAAAGGGCTCTTGCCGAGTGGCTGCGTTCGATCCGGGATGATGCGCGGTGTCTGTATATGCTCGGCGACGTGATGGACTATTGGTTTGAATACCGGTCGGTCGTTCCACGGGGTCATCTGCGATTTTTAGGCGCGCTTGCGGAGCTTGCCGACAGCGGTACGGAAGTCATATGGGCCAAAGGAAATCATGACATCTGGCTGTTTGACTATCTACGCGATGAGATCGGGCTGACGGTTGTCGATGGTGTGATCGATACGGTCATCGACGGCAAGCGGTTCGTGATGGAACACGGAGACGGCGTCGGCGAATCGCGCCGGAGCTACCGGCTTATGCGGCGTCTGTTCAGAAACCGCTTCGCCCAATGGCTTTACGCGGGGATTCATCCGCGATGGACGGTCGGTTTCGCGCTTGCCTGGTCGAAGCATTCTCGTCTTCACGGGCGACAGGCTACGGGGACGGGGCGTCTGGAGGATGACGACAGGCTTGTCCGTTTCGCCGAGGAATTCGTCGGTTCGAACGGGCATGTCGATTATTTTGTCTTCGGCCACCGGCATACGCCTGTAGACATGAAAACAGCCTCAGGAAGCCGTCTGATAGTTCTCGGAGAGTGTTTCAGAACGATGTCGTATGGCGAGTGGAACGGGAGTTTTTTTGAGCTGAAAAGGATAAAATCACAATTGTATCGCGCAGATTAACTTTAATTAACAATTGGTCGGCATGGTCGACGGTACCGGTCAAATGCCTGATGGCAATTTGTTTACGTTGCAAAAACAGGCGTATTCGGGCGTGTTGGTTAAAAAACCATGTTGCACAACATATAAAATAATTTGTCAATAAAGGTAAAAAGGAGATACCTTTGCGGTGTAAACCTAACACAATCTTTTTTACCTTAGAAATTGTACCTATTGGAAACTCATAAAAAGAGACTATGCGAGTAG
>JAIDJZ010000242.1 GCA_029051965.1 Paramuribaculum sp.
CCTCCACTCGATGGGCCAGTGGATCCAGGATGGCGAGCGCACAATCTTCGAAACCGTCGTGAGCGTCGACGCTCCCGACCGCGAAGTCATCATCCCGACAGACGATGCCAATCTCGACGGGCTCAACTTCCTGGCCGGAAAGCGTGTTGACAATGTCAACAAGATGGCCGAACTCGGAACCCGCATCGCCCATATCGACGGTAATGTGCCCAATCTCCGCGTGACTATTCCCGCATTGCGTGAGAAATATCTCGGCGAGCTGATCTACTTCTTCGAGAAAGCGTGTGGAATCTCCGGCTATCTTCTCGGAGTGAACCCCTTCAACCAGCCGGGTGTCGAGAACTACAAGCGCAACATGTTCGCGCTTCTCGAAAAGCCGGGCTACGAAGCCCAGACCGCAGAAATCAAAAAGCGTCTTGGCTGATATGGCTGACGTCTGAAAAAACGAAAAATTGAAAAGCGTGGCGCGCTATCCGGACTACGGGAGCGCGCCACGCTTTTTGCATTTTGCCCATTGCCATAGGTCGTCTGCCATCATTTCCGGGGCTGAAAAGTGGCATGAAGTAATAAAATTTAACCAAAAATCCAATAAAAAGAGTTTCAGAATAGAAAGATTTGTGTAATTTTGTGGAGCGAGAACAAGGAGTGTCATAAAGCTACTCTGAGAAGGTTCACGCGATTATTGACCTCAACGATAATACCATCCACATAATCAACAATTACTTCATGAAAAAAACTTTATTGTTCTCAGCCGGATTCGCAGCTCTGTCATTTTTGCAGGGCAGTGCTCAGGAGCTGACAGAGGGCTATCTCGTATGGCCTACGAGTACCGGTTTGCCGGGCTATGTGACGCAATGGAACGGTGGTAACGGATCGATCACGATCGACGACCAGGAGTGGGAGGATGAAAACTTCTTCATCTCACGTGTTAAGCCCAAACTCCGTTTCTACAACACTGCGACTCAGGTCTATCCCGAAATCACCCAGTATGACCCTGTGACTAACCCCAACGGAAATGACAAGAGAATGCTCTGGTGGGTGCCTCTGGGCGACGAAAAGCGCAACGGCATCAACACCAACGGCCTTCCCAACGGTCTGATGGACCAGGAAGTATTCTCGATGTGGAGCTACATGGACCACTACGGCGACTGGAGTTCTCCCTGGGGATGGGTTCCGGGAGTATTTGCCGACGTTGCCCATAAAAACGGTGTCGCTGTCTCGGGTGTGGCTTCAGTGCCCTGGAGCAGTGCCGGTACAAGCTGGACCAACGCTCTGACCCAGTTCGGATCGGTCGACGGTACGGCAGTTGCCAAATTCCTCTACTACCACGGTGTCGACGGTCTCGGCTACAACTCTGAGTGGAGCGGTATAGCCCCGCGCACCTACATCACTCCCAACCACGACAAGATCGCAGCCTTCATGGCCGACAAAAACCCGATCTATGAAAATGTGTGGTACGGAGGTACGAACGACAACGGTTCGATCACATTCGATACAGGCGTTCACTCGAACTATGCTAACATCTTCCGCAATGCGTCGATGTTCCTGAACTATAACTGGAACAGTCCGTCGACTATCTCGAACTCTGTCGCATATGCCAAGAGCCAGAACCGCAACCCCTTCTTCATCTACGCCGGCCATAACATGCAGGGCGCAAATCCCGGATATGCCAATTTCGAGCAATTGGTGAAATATCAGTATTCTATCGGTCTCTGGGGTGCCCACAATGTCAACATGCTGTGGAAGGACCGCAACAAACAGGGTTCGTCGACAACCGCAATGCAGCGCACTTATGTCAACATGATCGAGCAGTGGTTCGGTAATGGAAAGCGTAACCCGGCTATCAAACAGGTTCTCAAAGCTAATACAAACCACCGTCCGAGCGAAGACTGGGCCGGCTTCTCGACAATGATGAGTGCCCGCTCGACCTATAACTGGGATCTCTCCGATGAGCCGTTCATCAGCTATTTCAACCTCGGTAACGGTATGTTCTTCAACTGGAAGGGTGAACGCATGAACTCCAACCAGTGGTACAACATCGGTGTTCAGGACTACCTCCCGACCTGGCGCTGGTGGTTCGCTCCGAGCTTCCTTCAGAAAGATGTAGAAGAAGGCACAGTGCATCTCGCTGCCGACTTCACATGGGACGACGCATTTGTAGGCGGTTCATGTCTGCAGATTGCCGGTACGTCTGAAGATGAATATCTCCACCTCTTCAAGACTGACTTCAACATCAAGACCGGATCGACGATCACTGTCAGCTATAAGCTTCTCGAAGGCCAGGCCGATGTCAACCTCGTCATGTCGACCACCGCAGATCCCGATAAAATCGTCGGAGAGGATGCAATGTCGGTCATGAAGGTTGTTGATGCCGATGACGACACCGACGTTTCTTATCTCGAAGGTGCCGACGGCTGGATCACCAAGACCATCAAGCCGACTGCGAAGATTCTCAACTCGCTGAAAAACGGTACGGCCGTGATCGGTCTCCATTTCAAGAACGCCGAAAACCTCAAGATGCTTCTCGGTCAGTTCGCACTCCGCTCGAACGCTACGTTCTCGACTCCGGCCATGCCGAAGATCAAACTTGCAAAAGTCTTTGTCAACAACTACAAGGGTATCGACGGCAAGCTTATCTGGAACATGGACCACACCAAAGGCATCGGCGAACCTGTCTACAACGCTGATGTGAAAACTTCGATGTTCCGCGTATGGTCTCAGCAGGAGGGCTGCGACGCAGTCATGACCGGCGCAACCACTTCGTGGGCCAACATCATCTTCCAGGCTCCCTATTCGCCCGAAGGCGGCAATAAGGTCCGCTTCGGTGTCAGCGCTCTCGGAATCGACAATGAGTCTGAAAGCGAAATCGCATGGAGCGACTATATGGATCTCCCCGCTTATGAAGGCGTCGACAAGATCCAGCTCAGCAAGCTTGTCATCAAGCCTAACGAGGAATTCTCTCTTTCTTTCATCGATCCGATGCATGAGAGCGGAAAATGGACAATCACTGACCCCGACACCGACGAAGTTCTCTTCACCGGCGAAGGCACATCGGTCAAGTGCGACGGTATTTCCCGCACCGGTTCGTTCAATGTCACTATTGAAAGCAACGGCAAGGAACTCTCCTATCCCCGTTTTGTTCCCGTTTCGCCCATTGAAGTCGGCGCTCTGCCTCAGATCACCGATCTCGGTTTCGGAGAAGGTGCCGGATCTGAAGATGTGACGATCGACATCAACGACGCCCAGAAATTCACCTACAAAGGCCGTCAGGCCGACGGTAACATCTCGCGCGGTATCGACCTCAACGAAGGCTGGTTCGGTGTGAATGTAGGCGAGGTTGGCATCCAGTCCAACCAGTCGTTCTCGGTTGCTGCATGGGTGAAATATGACGAACTTCCCGAAGACCGTTCGAACTTCATCACGATTGAAAACCGCGAAACCGGCGGCTGGCCTTACAACAACTGGGGCTTCTTCTGGTCGCGTATCACCGGCGAAGGCAAATTCGTTCATGACAATATCGACACCGCATGGGGTATGCGCGTAGGATCCGGAACGGAAGGTATGCGTCTGTTCTACCGCTACGATGACGCCAAGATCGACCTCGGTGCGTGGACTCACGTAGCAGTTGTATTCGAATACTCTACCGGTAACCTGATGCGCCAGAAGTTCTATATCAACGGCGTTCAGCAGAAGATCGGCGCATGGGTGCATATCATGAAGAGCACTATGGAAAAAATCGTCGGTAGCGAATCCGGTACGTGGAGCGATCTCGAACGCTGTTTCGGTAGCGCCAACGCCTATGGATCGGACACCTACGAACCCGGCTTTATCGCCAACCAGCGTCCGCTTTCGTCGCTTGACTGGATTGCATTCGGCGGTTCTTCGAGCGGTATCACCGCTACAAAAGGTTGCGTCGATGACTTCCAGGTATGGAACAAGGCGATGACAGCCGAAGAAGTAGTGGCTTCAATGAAGGGATTTGACGCTGACAATCTGCCTGCAGACGTAGTCGGTTACTGGGATCTTGAGTCTGACCCGATCACACTCACCGACGGCACTATCGCAATCAGTGGTAAGGCTGGAGCAAACGCTTCCAAGTCAGCTCCCAATGCAAGATGGTGGCCGCAGAACACAGGAAACGGCGAAGGTGCCGATACGAAGGTCTTCAAGACATCTCCCCAGTTCCTCTCGGGATGTCCGTTTATCTCGGGTACTGCTTACCCGATCGTGACTACTCCGAGCTGGTCGGTTCGCGGCGGTACGGTTACTTCAGCTACCGGTAGCGACACCGAAGGCGAAGCCACAATGACATTCCGCAAGGCCGGTGACTATGCCGTGCAGCTTACTCTCGAAAACGGTCACGGTACTGACTCGAAGACCTATCCGGTTGTCAAAGTGACCAGCGAGGCTGCTATCGGCGGCATCGCGGCTGACGGAGACTTCTCGACTTACACAATCGATGACGTGCTCTTCGTTGAATTCGATGCTGACGGCGTCTACAATGTCGAGGTCTACAACATGGGCGGTATGCTCGTGGGCAGCAAGACAGCCGACATCGTAGCAGGTCAGAACGCACAGATCGGCCTCGGTACTGCAGGCGTTTACCTTGTTAAGGTAACGAAGGACGGCAAAGTGCTCCGCACTGTGAAAGTAATCCGCAAATAAACCATCCGTTTCCCGGAAACGGACCTCTGATAAAAAAAGGGGCTGCGCGTCGCGCAGCCCCTTTTTGTGTATCAATATATCAGACCGGAGGAAGCAGGCTGAGCCAATAGTCGGGGATGACTTCGACGGTCGATTCGGAGCCGGAAGGGGATGTGAAGTCAATCGTCGGGGCGGAACCGTCCATGAAGTCGGACTGATAGAATGCCGTTGTTCCGTCGGGGGCTGAGAAACTGAAGGTTTCAATGCAGGCCGATCCCTCGATCGACCGCGTGCCGGTCATGAGCAGCGTGGGCGCCGAGCGCATTGATGCGGGCGATTCATAGACGGCGAGGCGATAGACGGAGCTGTTGTCGCCGGCAGGCATTTCGTCGATGCGCATCACCCGGGTGTCGGACGCTGAGCGCAGACAGGCAACCGGAGTCCAGCCGCCCCGCAGATTAGCGGCGAGGCTGCCGATCTCAGCCTGTCGGAGCGAGTCGAGGGCCTTGCGCTCTGCCGAGGAGACATAGGGGATTGCGCTGAGATCTTCATTGATCCAGATGTATCTTCCGTCGCCTACGCTCCATCCGCGCCAACCGAATTCTTTCCAGTCATCGGGGGTGGCCTCCACAATGAAATTGCGGAGCGAATCGTCGACGATTGTGCTGAAATAGCGTTTCATCTC
>JAIDJZ010000243.1 GCA_029051965.1 Paramuribaculum sp.
TGCAACAGACAGCGTAATCCGAATGGCATAAAACGCCATCGTGCGAATGTCGGGTTCAACATAACTATAACTCAAAAAACGGGAATATATTGCCCTGATGCGCCCAATAACTGCCAGAGAATTCCGCAGATGATGCCCCCTGATCAAGAGCCGGCTCTAAATTTAAACAGTTTCTTAGAGGTCTTTTGCACCATTTTTTGTAAATTCGCAAAAATTAGCAATCCGACAGTTGATGAGAAAAACTTTTTCCAGATTGATCATTGCCCTTTCGATCGGAATCGCCGGCGCGTCATGCGGCAGCAATGACATTGCGGAAGTGGCGACAAAAATCGATGAGGGCAAATCGCTCGACAGCGGCGACTATGACCTGATGATCGACTATCTCGAAGAAGCGACCGAGGCTTCGCTGCCCCGGCTGAAAGAGACACGGACAATGGGCGACATCGATCGGATCGAGGCAGAGATGTCGGAGCGCTACCCCTATGCCGCGCAGTTCAGCACCGCTCTGCTTCATGACTATCCCCGCCTGTCTTCCTCACAGACCGAACGGATGTCCGCGATCCGCGATCAGGCGCGCGAAGCCTGCAATCATTAAAAAAACCACAGTTTAAATTCTAATAATGCATAAGATCTTTTTCTTCATCTCTCTTCTTTCAGCAGCGTCGATCATCGCCGGCTGCTCCGGAAATTCCAAAGAAACATCCGCCGAATCCGCTGTCGTGACGGAGGATTCGACTGCCGTAATCCCGGACTCCATCGACATCAATCAGCGCATAGCCTGGCGTGCCGCCCAGGGAATGCCGCTCTATTCGGACGAGATCGACACGATCCTCGCCTACTATGAGGCGGCCGACAAATGGACCGGCGAAAATGTCGGCTCAGTCCATTCTCCCGCAGATCTGGATTCGCTCGAGGCGCGCTACCTCCGTCAGTTCCCCTATCTCGAAATCTATTCGATGATTCTCGAGAACTATGCCGACGTCATCACGCCTGAACAGCTCGACCGCCTTCAGGCAACAGCCGAAAGCCTCGGCGCAAAAGTCGACAAGGCAGCCAAAGCCGCCGGAATAGATCCCTCGGAAGTCAACCCGCTCCACAACGCCGAATCCCGTCCAACAGAAATAAACAACCCCGACTGACCTTTCAAGCCGGTCCGACCAACCACTCTTTCTCCAGATGACAAGCTCAAAAGCACTTGCCCCGGGCACACAACTACTCTCCGACCAGAACACATATACGATCGTCCGCACCATCGGGTCGGGCGGTTTCGGAATCACTTATGCAGCGTCGGTTCCGGCCCGCATAGGCAATATCCGGACTTCGGTCACCGTCGCCATCAAAGAGCACTTTCCTGCCGCTGACTGCGAGCGTGATCCGGATTCGCATTCACTGACCTGCGGACCGACAGCAAGCGGAAGGGTCGGCATGTCACTCAACGACTTTTTCGACGAGGCACAGTGCCTGCAACGGATCGCGGGCCTCCACCCCAACATCGTTACGGTCAACGAAGTGTTCCGGGCCAACAACACGGCCTACTATGTGATGGAATACATCAACGGCATCAGTCTGAAGGAGTATGTGGCAACGAAGGGGGGCCTGTCGCTGAAAGAAACCGTTGAGATCATGCTGCCTGTGGTCAGCGCGGTCGCGACACTCCATCAGAACCGTTTTACGCATCTGGACATTAAACCGTCCAATATCATGCTGGCCAATTCCGAAGACGGAACTATACGTCCGGTCCTGATCGACTTCGGGCTTGCAAAACATTACAACAGCGACGGGTCGGCAACGGCAACCGTTTCGCTTACGGGGTTTTCGGAGGGATATGCACCGGTGGAGCAGTATTCCGGCATAACGAAATTCTCGCCGGCAGTCGATGTCTACTCGCTCGGCGCGACAATTCTGTTCTGTCTGACCGGAAAGACTCCGCCAAGATCGGTCGAAATGACTCCGGAGAGTTTGCGCGCATTGCTGCCTGCCGGCATTCCACCCGAATTCTACCGCATCCTCAGCATTGCGACCGCATTTCAGGCATCGGACCGCTTTCCCAACGCCCGACAGCTGTCGATTGAGCTAAACGCAATTGCCGGAACCGGCGCCACTCCGCCGGCCGCCCCGGTGGCTGACGGCGTTCCGCTCCAGACTCCCAAGCCGATGCCTGCGCCAGCCGACGACCGAACGATCATCAGCTCTCCCCGTGTTTCGGCACCTCTCCCCTACTACCCTCCGAAATCCACAGAGGAAGCACTGCCACCGGCCGATCCCTACTCCAGAAAGAAGATCAAGCAGGCTACCCCGATATGGCTGTGGGCCGCGATTGCGATCCTGTCGGTCGCGCTGTGTGTTGCAGGCTATCTGATCTATGACAATAACCGCAGTCGCACGGTCTACGCTCCGTCAATCGAGGACAATTACGACGACAGCGACTCATATTCTTCCCGGAAACGCCAGAAAACAAAGACATTGGCCGACAACGAAGACTATCGCGAAGAATCACCGGCTGAGGAGGCTGAAGAGGCTGTGCTGGACGACGGCAGCGTGACTCCTGATCTGGGATTTCATTTTCTTTCAGGACCGGTGAAGTCTTGCAAAAATGCCGCGGGAATAAACATTCCGTTCAACCGCTCGGGCTTCTGGACAGGAACCTATAATGACTTTCTGGGTCCACGCGAATTTTTCCGCGATGACTACGGACGCATCGTGCGCGAGACATACGATTCAGAAAAGTACGGACAGGGAGAAATGACCTACACGTGGAACGGCAACCATGTTTCCACGATGGTTGACGAGAACCGCAATCAGGCTGTCTACTTTACCTATGACAGTGACGGCGATCTCACGACCCAGCTCATTTACAATGACGGAAAAGAAACCCTGTTCGAATATTCAAACTACCGCCGCGACAGCCACGGCAACTGGACTTCGCGCTCATTTGTCCGTACGACGGTAGAAGATGGGGAGACAAAGACTCTTAAAGGCACTCAGAAACGCACCATAACTTACTACTGATCACGAGATGAATCCTATTGTCCTGACTCTGACAACGGCTGCTGCGGTGCTGTGCAATGCGCCGGCCTATGGTTCGCCTTCCTGCTCCGTTCCGGCTGAATCCACCCGCACCGCTACCCCTGATTTCAGCAAAACGCTTCGTCCGGCAAAAAAGGACCGGCTTTTTCATTCCGAAGCCGTCGAGCGACAGATCCGCCGCATCAAGTCGATGCTGACCAACGAGAAACTCGCTTGGATGTTCGAGAACTGCTTTCCGAACACGATAGACACGACGGTCCATTTCCGGCGTGGATCGGACGGAAAGAACGATACGTTTGTGTATACGGGCGACATCCATGCCATGTGGCTACGCGACTCGGGGGCGCAGGTGTGGCCCTACGTGGCGTTTGCCAACGAGGATGCCGAGCTGAAGGCAATGATCGAGGGAGTCATCCGCAGACAGCTTAAATGCATCATTGCCGATCCTTATGCCAACGCGTTCAATGACGGCCCTACGGGGGGATCATGGCAGACGGACCTTACTCAGATGATTCCGGAAGTCCATGAACGTAAATGGGAAATCGATTCGCTCTGCTACCCTATCCGTCTGGCTTATGAATACTGGAAAGTGACCGGCGACGCAAGCATTTTCGACGAAGAATGGCTCGAGGCGGTCGGAAAAATCTATGAGACATTCATAACCCAGCAAAGAAAAGATGGCGTCGGCCCATATACATTCCAACGTCGCACAGAACGCGCACTCGACACACTCAACAACGATGGAAAAGGTGCTCCGGTCAAGCCGGTCGGACTTATAGTCTCGAGCTTCAGGCCGTCGGACGACGCCACTACATTTCAGTTTCTGATCCCTTCGAATTTCTTTGCCGTCAGCTCTCTGCGCAAAGCGGCCGAAATTCTCCGCGAAGTGAATCAAGCGGAAAATCTTGCAGACCAATGCTCAGCTCTGGCCAATGAGGTTGAGGCGGCTCTTAAACGCCATGCAATTTACAACCATCCGGAATTCGGACGCATCTATGCGTTTGAGGTCGACGGCTTCGGCAATCACATGCTGATGGACGACGCAAATGTCCCGAGCCTGCTTGCGATGGCCTATCTGGGCGATGTCGCACCCGATGACGAGATTTATCTGAACACCCGCCGGTTTGTCTGGAGCGAGAGCAATCCATATTTTTTCCGCGGAAAAGCGGGCGAAGGAATTGGCGGCCCGCACGTAGGCTACGGGATGGCTTGGCCCATGAGCATAATGATGAAAGCCTTTACGTCGACCGACGACAACGAAATCCGCGAATGCATAGCGATGCTTCTGCGCACTGATGCCGACACGGGATTCATCCATGAGTCATTTGACGTAGACAATCCGACCAACTTCACCCGCGAATGGTTTGCCTGGCAGAACACTCTTTTCGGAGAGCTGATTCTCAAACTGATCGACGATGGAAAGGTCGCGCTGCTCAATTCCATTCCGTCGGATGGAGACCTATGCCGCCAGAAATGCCTATCTCAATGTAAAACAACAAAATAAACCCGGCAATATGTGGACTCAGACAGAAATCCAGCTCAGACCCCGGCAACGCGGTTTCCACCAGATCACAGACGAGATTCTGGCACAACTCCCCGCGCTCCCGAAAACAGGCCTGCTAAACCTTTTCATCATGCACACCTCTGCAGCTCTCTCCATCAACGAGAATGCCGATCCGGATGTCTGTGAGGATCTTGAATCGATCATGAACCGTCTTGTCCGCGAACGCGAACCATACTATCTCCACACCTATGAAGGCCCGGACGACATGCCGGCCCACGCAAAATCGGCCCTGATCGGTCCGTCGCTGACAATTCCCGTCTGCAACGGACGTCTGAAGCTCGGACGATGGCAGGGCATTGTCCTGTGCGAATTCCGCAACCACGGCGGCCCTCGACGCATAACGGCCACAATTGCCGGCGAATAGCGACACTACCAGCCTCAGCAACCCTAACTACTAAAATTAACGCATATATGAAAAAGACCTTTACAATCATTGCTACAGCCTTGATTTTTCAGCGCATGTAACAACAGCAAAACCGAGACACAGAACCTTGTAAGCGACAGCGTTCCGACTGATACCGCAAAAGTAGAAATGCCGGCAGCGCAGGCCGATACTGTCGCAGCCGACACTGTTGCCGCAACCGAATCGATCAGCGATCAAATCGCCAAATCCACTCCGATTAAATTCACAGGCTCGAAGAAGGGAACGGAGGACTACGACGGCGAAAAAGTCACTTTCACATATCGCGCCACGCTCACGCTGAATGCCAATGGAAAATGTAAACTTTACGAAATGGTTCAGGATGACATGACGTCAAGCGGTACGTACACGATCACTGATTCGACTATCGTGATGAAATTCCCGAATCGATGGGATGGTAAAACCATTACGGGAACTATTTCCTCGGATCTTTCAAAAATCAGTCTCAAAGAATCCGTTGCAGCCGGAATCAAGACGCTCAGACACAAATAGCGGAGCGGACGTGAACCGTATTAAGAGGGTGTTTAATAACATCCTCTTAAATTCACGTCTATATGACCCGAGATTTTTTTGCAACAGTTGTTAAATCTGAAGACGGGCAGACATCGACTCTATCTGCCTCCGGTAATCCGATTTCGCATCTTCCGACAGGAACGATTCTTCAATTAAATCATACCATTTCGGAATAACCTTGAAGAATTTTTTGAAGAGATTTGCAATGGCCTTTTCATCCATACCGCTGCCTCGCATTGACGTTTCAAAATCGCTTCTCTTTATCCGTTTTTTCTTGCCGTTAAGAGTCAACGCCAGCTCCTCGTCATCATTCGGTATGACAATTGAAGTTGATAAGAGGTCATAAGCCGGAGTCAGCATATAATTGTCGGCAGGACGATATAGCGAAAAGTTCTTCAAGTGCATATCGGCGTTGCCGGTCAGCCATGAAAACAGTACTACTTCCCAGAAGTTGACCACATCCAGAAGCGGAGCCGCCGAGTATTGCTTTATCAGTTTGGCTATACGCTCATAAGAGCCTTTATATTTGTCCTCGGTGAGCCGTTCCGACAACTGGCACATATCTTCCATAGCAATCTTATCACCTTTCTTGGTGCGGTCAACACGGCGGGTAATGTAGCAAAGTTCGCCGTCGGCAAAACGTATCAGCGAATGAGGCACGGTCCTTATTCCGACGACCTCTGCCATGTGCATTGTCAGATCCTCGTTTTCGGGTAAATTTGCAAAGCGATCTGTCTGAGGTTTGAGTATAAACCGCCCCCACAATCCGACAATCGTGAATCGTTGCGGTTCTCCTGCATGACCTCTTGCAATATCGAGAGAGAGTTTTGCCTGTACTCCCGTCACGGTGGTCCTTGCTGAAACAATTTCACGTGCCAGTTCCTTTATATTATCTCTAGTGTATGGAAGAACAGGCACCGTTGTCGATTCAAATATTTTGCGAGAGCAAGCCTTATGATAATCCACCTCGCCATTGGCAAGTGGCTTATAGCAATAAAGACACCTATTCATCTGCAGTCTCCTTTCCATCAATCGGTATAACACTTACATTGCCTATACAATCCTTGCAACAGGCAAGAAGCAAAGAGAATCTGTCACGAGCCGATATTTTCCAGCTCTGTTCCGCTATGTCGAGCAGCCAACCTTCCGGTATCAGACCATCAAAAAACGGGAACAATACCTTGTCACGGTATGACTTTGCCGATAATGGCAGTGTCAGGCTAACGGCTTCGACGCCTTCCGATTTTAGATAATCGGAATCATATCTGAATTCATAGCCCAAGTCATCCTCGGTAAGGACTCCTGCAAGGTTTTTGCCTACATAAACATTTGCCTGTTTCATGTTTCAGAGATTTTTGCGGGTGTCATTACGGCCCCGAACAGAGCGAGCACCTGATTTACCTTGTCAAGACGGAGAGTTTCCTTCCCCTGTTCAAGTTCTCGCACAAAACGTAATCCCACCCCCGATTTCTGGGACAGATCAACCTGCGTAAGCCCAAACTGCTTACGCATCTCCTTAACATATTTTGCTAATTGAGTCATAAGAGTATACCCTTTTGGGTGCAAATATAATAACTTGATCCCAAATTACACCATAAAGGGTATAAAATATTTTATAATAGATGTAATTATACCCTTTAGGTTATATTGAAAGTAATTCGGCGGCCCCAGAATGGATATTGTGGGTCAGCTGACCCGATATTGTGGATCAGCGGATTCGATATTGTATAACTGCACTGACTTTATTACGAAAACAGCCGCAAGTCATAGACCTGCGGCTGTTTTTGCGGAAAGACAGGGATTCGAACCCTGGGTACCCGTAAGGGTACAACGGTTTTCGAGACCGTCCC